>JAUUNJ010000060.1 GCA_030844625.1 Roseburia sp.
TATGCTGAGAATAATCAGGAAGCCTATGATAATATGGTAATGGCATTCAACATTGCTGAGAACAAAGATGTCATGCTTCCGATTATGATTTGTCAGGATGGTTTTATTACAAGTCATGCGGTCAATGATATGGAACTTCTTGATGATATGACTGTTAAGGAGTTTGTGGGAGAAAGACAACCGGAAGACTATCTTTTAAACCCTGATGAAAAATTTGCAGTAGGACCTTATGCGGTGTCTGATTACTATATGGAATCCAGAAAAGCCCAGGCGCACGCCATGGAGAATGCAAAACAGGTAATTTTAGATGTGGCAAAGGATTTTGAAAAGATTTCAGGCAGAAAATATGGCTTAATCGAAGAATATAGGATGGAAGATGCAGAATATGCAGTTGTCATCATTGGTTCTGCGGCAGGTACAACAAAGGAAGCCATTGACCATATGAGAGAGAATGGCGATAAGGTGGGACTCATCAAGATTCGTTCCTTCAGACCATTTCCGGGAAAAGAAATTGGGGAGTCTTTGAAGAAGTGTAGGGCTGTAGCAGTAATGGACCGTTCGGAGGCTTTTTCAACCAACGGCGGACCTGTGGGCGCAGAGACAATGCAGGCAATGTACACTGCAGGATGTACAGCAAAAACAATTAACATTATGTACGGTATCGGCGGCAGAGATGTGAGAGTGGAAGATATGATTGGTGTTTATGAAACTTTGAAAGAAATCGCTGCTACTGGTGAAACCGGAGATGTATACCGTTATATGGGATTAAGAGACAAGGAGGCAAAGTAAGATGGGTTACAATTTTAAAGAGACAATGAACAAACCTGAAAGATTTGCTCCGGGTCATAGAATGTGTGCAGGATGTGGAGCGACAATCTGTGCAAGAAATGTACTTCGTGGACTTCATGAGGAGGATAAGGCTGTAATCGGATGTGCCACAGGATGTTTGAATGTGTCATCATTTCAGTATCCGTATGTTGCATGGGAGGACAGTTATATTCACAGTGCCTTTGAAAATGCCAGCTCAACCATGAGTGGAGTGGCAGGTGCCTACAAGGCAATGAAGCGCAAAGGAAAAGTAAAAGAAAACTATAAATTTATCGTATTTGGCGGTGACGGTGGAACCTACGATATCGGTATCCAGTCCTTGTCAGGAGCCATGGAGCGTGGAACAGATTATACATATGTATGTTATGACAATGGCGCATATATGAACACAGGAACACAGCGTTCTTCTGCCACACCAATGTATGCAGATACAACAACAACGCCAGTGGGAACACAGTCCAATGGTAAAGAACAGTATAGGAAGGATCTGGCGGCAATTCTTGCAGCCCATGATATTCCATATGCCGCCCAGACCACATTTTTCAAAGGGTTTAAAGACCTTCATACAAAGTCTGAGAGAGCGATTTACACAGACGGTCCGTCATTCTTAAATGTGATGGCTCCATGTCCTACAGGCTGGAAGTATAAGACAGACGATATTATGGAAATCTGCCGACTTGCAGTTGAGACTAATTACTGGCCGCTGTTTGAAGTGGTTGAAGGTAAGTGGATTCTCAACTATGAACCAAAGAGCAGACTTCCAATTGAAGAGTTCTTAAAGACTCAGGGAAGATTCAAGCATCTGTTTAAACCAGAGAATGAACATCTCATTGAGAAATATCAGAAAGAGGTGGACAGAAGATGGGAAGATCTTCAGTTTAAGTGCAGCAGATAATGTCACCAACAAGGAAGTGGTTGATGATTCGTCAGAACATCTGCATCAGGTTTACTGGACTGGTGTGCAATACACATAACATAATTGCGATAGAGTGAAAAATATGGAATTTAACTATAATAGAAATAAAGCGGAATTGTTCAGAGTGATGAAATCAAAAGGTATAAAGAAGAATCTTAAAATTATAAAGGAAAGTGATAAGATTCAGGTCGGTCTTGAGCCGGGAAAGTTTTCTCACGGAGAGGACGTGATCCCTATAGTATTCAAAGGAATATTGAAAGAGCATGAAAAAGGGTGTGAACTGAAAGGACATTTCAATTATGGATTCTATCTGACCGGATTGGTTGCCTTTGCAGCGATGTTGATTATTGTCAGATTTTTATGGTCTGTTTATCAAAGGCAGGCTGATAACATGATTTTGTGCGGCATAGTCACAGTTTTATTAATGATAGTAATAGTTGTTGTTCATAGAAAAGCAGAAACAGCGAGAAATATTATTAAAGCATTTTTAAGCGATTTAAATGTTAAATGATTTATTCAATTAAAGTGTTAAGAAAGTAAAGTTTTTCTTTGCGAAACCTTGACATATCAGTTGATGTAATTTAATATAGTTATGTAGTGCCAAGGAAGGTAGCTTTATTTTTGCTACCTTCTTTTTTTCTTGAAAGCGTTTTTAAGTGGTGCTGGAGAGATACAAAAGGAAATATATATTTTAAGAAGAGAGGAAAAAATTATGAGTTTATCAGACATTGTATCAGCAGTTGATGATTTTGTCTGGGGTCCTGTAATGTTAGTGCTCCTTGTGGGAACAGGAATATTTCTTACAATCAGACTAAAATTCAGACCTTGGAGAAACTTAGGTTATGCTCTTAGAAGCACCCTGAGTAAAGAAGCAAGAACAACCAGCAGAGGCGAGGGAGATGTATCGCCCTTCTCGGCATTGACGACAGCACTGGCTGCAACCATAGGTACAGGTAATATTGTTGGTGTTGCTACAGCCATGGTGGCTGGTGGACCGGGAGCCTTGGTGTGGATGTGGATTTCCGCCTGTTTTGGTCTTACTTCAAAGTTCAGCGAGTGTATGCTTGCTATTAAATACCGCGAAGTGAATGAAAAAGGCGAAATGTCCGGTGGGCCAATGTATACGATGAAGAAAGGCTTTAAAAATAAAAAAGCCGGTGCAGTACTTGGTATGCTGTTTGCTGTTTTTGCAGTAATTGCTTCCTTTGGTATTGGTAACATGACACAGGCAAACTCAATTTCAGAGGCGTTAAATAATACATTTGGAGCACCCACGTACATAGTGGGTATTGTTCTTACAATTTTATCTCTGATAATTATTGTTGGCGGTATTAAGAGCATTTCAAAAGTATCATCCGTTGTAGTTCCGGTTATGGCTATATTCTATGTGATTGCAGGATTGGTTGTAATTATTATTAACATTCAGAATGTTCCATCAGGTGTTGCAATGATATTTAAGATGGCATTCAGCCTTGATGCAGTAGGCGGTGGACTTTGCGGTGCCATTACAGCAGCACTTATGAATGCAATGCGTTATGGTGTGGCACGTGGTGTATTTTCAAATGAAGCGGGAATGGGTTCGGCTGCTATTACAGCAGCAGCAGCTACTACAGACGATCCTGTACGTCAGGGTTATATTAATATGACAGGTACATTCTGGGATACAATTGTTGTATGTACAATTACAGGTCTCTGTATTGCATCCTCAGGTGTGCTGGGTATTACAGATGATACGGTCACAGGAAAATATGATGTTACCGGAAATAATGTGGCAGTAGTTGCAGAGGCAGTTAGCGACAATTCAGCGGCAAATCAGGATTATACATACAGTGTAAATGGTGACAGGTTAACATTAAAATATAATGATGACAAGAAAGCATCAAACACATTAGAGTTAACATTTGCAAAGGAAAATAAGGGGACAGCAGAGAGTGTTGTAGGTACATGGAATGATGCAGCCGGAAATGAATATATTTTTGATGAAGATGGAAGTTATACATACAAAGAAGTTGTACAGGGTTCGGCGCTTACAATAAAAGCCTTCTCAACAGCATTTGAAAAGATAAGCAAAAACCTTGGACCTTTAGGGGCATGGCTTGTTACAATCGGAATTACTTTGTTTGCATTTTCAACGATTCTTGGATGGGAATACCATGGTGAAAAAGCATTTGAGTATATTTTTAATACGCATAAATTTAATATGGTATACAGAATCGTATTCTCCTTGGTAGTTTATGTGGGAGCAACCCAGTCGTTACAACTGGTATGGAACTTTTCGGATATAGCCAATGCGTTGATGGCAATTCCAAATTTAATCTGTATGTTAGTTCTCAGCAATGTAATTGCTAAGGAAGTGGAAAGATTTCAGCCGATTATTGATGAAGAAAAGAAGCAGAAAAAACTAAAAAAGAAAAATAAATAGTTTATATTAAAAGGAAAACGTCTAAAGATGGTAAAAGTCTTTAGGCGTTTTCTTTTTGTTTGAAATAGCAAATAATCTTATCTTTGTATTAACAAGTTTAAGGAAGTAATTATTGACAAGGCGACACCCTGTCATTATAATGGGAAAATGACAAGTTGTCACATAGGCTGGAAAGGAAGAAATATTATGACAAAGTTTTGTGTTAAAAAACCATTTTTTATCGTAGTTGCAGTTATTATTATACTTACACTTGGTGGGGTAAGTTTGACGAAAATGCAGACAGATTTGATGCCTGATATGGAAATTCCCTATATGGTAGTTGTTACTACAGAGCCGGGAGCATCTCCGGAGAAAGTAGAAACTGATGTGACAAAAGCAGTAGAAAGTACATTGGGAACTATAAGCGGAGTGGAAAACATTAACAGCACTTCTGCTGAAAATTACAGTATGGTAATGCTGGAATTTACGGATGATACAGATATGAATTCTGCGTTGGTACGTGTCTCAAAAGCGGTGGATTCTTTAGAACTTCCCGAAGGGTGTGGTACTCCAAATATAATGGAAGTCAGCATGGATATGATGGCGACCATGTATGCCAGTGTTGAATATAAAGGAAAAGATATAAAGGATATTTCTCAATTTACAGAAAAAGTATTAAAACCATACATAGAACGGCAGGATGGCGTTGCCAGTGTTTCAGACAGTGGTAATGTAGAGGATTCAGTAGAAATTCGTTTGAATGAAAAGAAAATAGATAAAATAAACGATAAGATTTTATACAATACAAATGAAAAACTTAAAGACGCACAGGATGAAATTGATAAAGCAAGCAGTAAATTAAAGGATGCAAAGAGCAAATTATCCACTCAGAAGGATGAATTGCAGGATAAACAGAAAGATACAAATAAGCAGCTTGCAGATGCATCCGTGCAGCTTGATAAGGCACAGGCAACAAAAGCTGCATATGAATCTTCTTTAAACAGTCTGAAGGCAAGCAAGGCTGCACTTGAAGCTGAGAAAAAAGCTTATGAAGATGCTAAGGTAGAAGAAAGTTATAAAACATTAAATAAGACACTTGCAGATGCGAAAACCAATATGGCGGTTGTGTCGAAACAGTATGGCGTAACAATTCCGGGAAGTGTCAAAGAAGCAATAGATCATCCCAAAGATCTGGAAGCTTTTGCAAAGATGATGAGTCAGACGGGTCATGAAAAGGAAGCTGAAAATCTCACTGTTGATGCGTTGAAAAAGATATATAACATTGTAGAGGTCAGAATTCCACAGATTAATACGGAGCTGGCAAATCTGGATATAGAAATTCTGGCGGCACAGAAGGTTGTTGATTCCGTCAATAAGAGCATGAAAGGAATGGATGAAAAGCAGTCGGATCTGGTGTCAGGAGGATATGAGGCTGCTGCAGGTTTTGGATCGGCACAAGCTCAGATGGCAGCAGGAGAACAGCAGATTGAAACTGCCGAGAAAGATTTGGAAGAGGGACAGAAAAAATTAGATGACTCCAAAAAAGCAGCCATAGAAAATTCAAATATTGATGCTCTTTTAAGTCTGGATACATTGTCATCATTAATAACGGCGCAGAATTTTTCCATGCCGGCAGGATATGTGGAAGATAAAGACAGCCATCAGTGGTTGGTCAAAGTAGGTGATACATATAGCGATGAAAAGGAATTGAGTAAAATGGTTCTCACAAAAATAAAAGGTGTTGGAACCATAAAACTGTCAGATGTAGCAGATATAACGATTGTTGATAATGCAGGTGAAAGTTATGCAAAAATAAACGGAAAAGATGCGGTTCTCCTTTCCATCTATAAGTCAAGTACATCCAATACCAGTAAGGTATCTGAAGGCCTGGAAGATGCTTTTGGAGAACTGGAGGATAAATATGACGGGCTTGAAATTACGCCGATGATTAATCAGGCTGATTATATCACGATGATGGTAGAAAGTATATTGAGCAGCATATTGTTAGGTGCATTACTTGCCATAGTTATTTTGGCTTTGTTCCTAAAGGATGTAAAGCCTACACTGATTGTTGCGTTCAGTATTCCGTTCAGTGTATTGTTTGCAATTATTATTATGTATTTTACGGGAATGACATTAAATGTTATGTCTCTGGCAGGACTTTGCCTTGGCATTGGAATGCTGGTAGATAATTCTATTGTAGTCATTGAAAATATATACAGGCTTCGAAACAGAGGAATGTCGGCTGCAAGAGCTGCCGTACAGGGAGCAAAACAGGTGGCAGCACCGATTATAGCCTCAACAATTACTACCATATGTGTATTTTTTCCGATGGTATATGTTTCAGGAATTGTCAGCCAGCTGTTGATACCGTTTGCGTTTACAATTTCTTATGCTCTGGTGGCATCGCTTCTGGTTGCACTTACAGTAGTACCGACCATAGGTTCCATGGTGCTGAAAAATACTAAGATGGGAAAACATAAATGGTTTGATGCCGTAAAAGAAAAGTATGGAAAGTTATTGGCATTTTGCTTGAGACATAAAGCAATACCTCTTGGTGTGGCAGTTCTTTTGTTTGCAATCTGTGTCTGGCAGACTTCCCGCATGGGACTGATTATGATGAACAATACAGAGAGTGATCAGATTATTGTGAATATGACGCTGGATAAAGATACGGAACAGGAGGAAGCATACAAACGGGCAGATGAAACCATAGAAGCCATCTCAAAAATAGAAGGTGTTGCAAAAGTGGCAGCGATGGATGGAAATACGGGTGCTGCTGCAGGAGCATTGGGAAGCAGTACAGATAATTACACTCAGTTTATGTTTTTTGTGGTACCGGAAGAGGACATCACTACAACAAAAGAGTTCAGAGAGATAAGAAAAGCCATAGAAAAGAATACATCAAAAATAGAGTGTGAAGAGCTGACAGTTTCCTCTTCGGCTATGGGAGGTTCTTCCTCATTAATGAGTCAGGGGCTTCAGGTCAATATATACGGTGAAGATCAGAATAAGTTAATTGATATCAGCAATGATATTATGAAGATGATGGAAAACATTGAAGGCTGTGAGAAGATAACTAATGGCCTGGATGAAAATAATAAACAGATACATTTGGAAATTAATAAGGATAAGGCAGCAAAATATGGACTGACTGTTGCGCAGATATACCAGCAGATTGCCGGGCGTCTTACAACAGAAAAAACTGCCGTTACGCTTTCTATCAACGATACGGATGTGGATGTAAACATTGTAGATGAGACAGATAATTTGACCTATGAAAATATTTTGAAAGCTGAAATATCAGCCACAACACGTAATGATGAGGGGGAAGAAGTTAATAAGACTTATAAGCTGTCCAAATTCGCAAGCATAAAAGAGGAGGACAGTGCGAAAACTCTTACACGGCAGAATCAGACAGAATATATGTCTGTAACAGCCGAAACAAAAGAAAATTATAACACTACACTATTGTCTAGAAAACTGCAGAAATCAATTGATTCTTATGAGGCACCGGATGGATATGTCATTGAAATTGAAGGGGAGACAGAACAGGTCAGAGAAATGATTATTCAGTTATGCCAGGCTCTTGCGTTGGGATTTCTGCTAATTTATCTTGTTATGGTAGCCCAGTTCCAGAGTATGTTGTCACCATTTATTATTTTGTTTACAATTCCGCTGGCATTTACCGGAGGTCTTATAGGTCTGTTATTGTTTGGCGAGCAGATTTCAGCAATGGCAATGATGGGATTCATGATACTGATGGGTACAGTTGTTAACAATGGTATTGTATTTGTGGATTATGTGAACCAACTGCGTTTGCAGGGCGTTGATAAACGAACGGCATTGGTGGCAACCGGCAAAGTTCGTATGCGTCCGATACTGATGACAGCTCTGACAACAATCTGTTCCATGAGCGTTATGGTATTTTCCCAGGATGCAGGGAATGCAATGCAGAAACCTATGGCTATTGTGGTATGTTTTGGACTGATTTATGCAACAGTGATGACATTGTTTATTGTGCCGGTAATGTATGATATTTTCTACCGCCGTAAGCCGACGGTTGTTGATGTGGGGGATGATGATCTGGATGAAATCCCAAATGAGGCAGAAGAGTTTCTGCAGCAGATGGAAGAGAGACAGACGAAAGACAAATAACAGTATTATAAATTCTGAAGGAGAAAGGATATGCCGAAAAGTACATTTTACAGGATTTCCGAAGAAAAACGAAACAGAATCGTGAATGCTGCAAGACATGAATTTATGAACGTTCCATATAATGAAGTTTCAATTAACAGGATTATTAAGGAAGCGGAGATCCCACGGGGAAGTTTTTACCAGTATTTTGACGGAAAAGAAGATTTGTTTCATTTTGTGCTGCAGGAGCATAAAAGCAATTTTTTGAGAATTCTGATAGAGGAGATAGATAAAGCGGACGGGGACCTGTTTAAGAGCATAGAAAACCAAATCGATAGAATTATAGAGTTTGTTTATCATGACAATAGCGGAAAAGTCCGAATGCTGTTTTCAGAACCCTGGATTTTTGAAACCATTTGGAGAGCTATTATAAAAGACCAGGCCTGTAAAGGTGATGTATCCTGTGGACTGGTGGACAGGATCGATGATTCCCTTTTGGATGTGGAAGATGAAGAGGAATTGGTACTTTTGATAAATATTTTGGTAGTGGTGGTTCGCGACAGCGTTGGTAATATTTTTCTTCATAATGAAAAACTGAGCGCAGAAGAAGCAAAAAACAGGTTGTGTGCAAAAGTTAAAACTCTAAAAAAACATTATAGCAGGAAGTCAGATTAATAATAACAGGTGTGGATTGTCCACACCTGTTTTGTTACCGGGTATTGATAAGAAATTAAAAAATAGATATACTGATAAAAGTAAGATAATACTGTGAACGGAGGATAATATGAATTTAATTGAAATTAAGGAATTATATAATAATACAGAACAATATATTGATAAAAAAATTGAAGTGGGAGGATGGATTCGAAGCATCCGGGATTCTAAAACTTTTGGATTTATTGTAGTTAATGATGGTACTTTTTTTCAGCCGGTTCAGATTGTTTATAATGATACCATGGATAATTTTGCACAGATTTCCAAGACAAATATTGGTGCGGCATTAATTGTGAAAGGCACTCTTGTTGCCACTCCTAATGCAAAGCAGCCTTTTGAAATTCAGGCGGATCAAGTATATGTGGAAGGGGAAAGTACACCGGATTATCCTCTCCAGAAGAAACGCCACAGTTTTGAATATCTTAGAACAATTTCCCATTTAAGACCCAGGACGAATACCTTTCAGGCAGTTTTCAGAGTACGTTCTCTCTGTGCCTATGCTATTCATAAGTTTTTTCAGGAGCAGGGGTTTGTTTATGTTCACACACCGCTTATTACCGGAAGTGACTGTGAAGGTGCAGGAGAAATGTTTCAGGTCACAACAATGGATTTAAATAATGTTCCAAAGACGGATGACGGAAAGGTGGATTTTTCTCAGGACTTTTTTAATAAGCCGACAAATCTGACTGTGTCAGGACAACTAAATGGTGAGACTTATGCTATGGCATTTAAAAAAATTTATACATTCGGTCCCACATTCAGAGCAGAAAATTCTAATACTACACGCCATGCAGCAGAATTCTGGATGATAGAACCGGAGATTGCTTTTGCGGAACTGGCAGACGATATGGAACTGGCAGAATCCATGATAAAATTTATTATAAAGTATGTACTTGAAAATGCACCGGAGGAAATGAATTTCTTTAACAGCTTTGTGGATCAGGGACTTTTGAACAGGCTGAATCTTGTTATGAATTCCAAGTTTGGACGAATCACTTATACGGAAGCTGTGAAACTACTGGAAGAACATAATGATAAATTTGAATATAAGATAAGCTGGGGGGCAGATCTTCAGACAGAACATGAGAGATATCTTACAGAGCAGATTTTTAAACGACCTGTATTTGTGACAGATTATCCGAAGGAAATTAAAGCTTTCTATATGAAGTTAAATGAGGATGGAAAGACAGTTGCAGCAATGGACTGCCTGGTACCGGGGATTGGCGAAATTATAGGCGGAAGCCAGAGAGAAGAAAATTATCAGGTGCTTACACAAAGGATGAAGGAGCTGGGACTAAAGGAAGAAGATTATGAGTTCTATCTCGATCTTAGAAAATTTGGAACAGCAAGGCATGCCGGATTTGGTCTGGGCTTTGAGAGAATGATTATGTATCTTACCGGAATGGGTAATATCAGAGATGTTATACCATTTCCGAGAACAGTGAATAATTGTGAATTATAAAAGAAGTTATTTAATAATAAATATGAATTTATGTATAAACATAACATAGGTTCATATTT
>JAUUNJ010000061.1 GCA_030844625.1 Roseburia sp.
ATTATTTATTTCCTGTATATGGGCAAGCTCCGGTCTCCACAACATACCCAGCTTTCTTTTCCATTTTACTTTTGGATTTTTATCCGGTTTTCTTAAGACATAAAAGTCAGGACTTCCATTTTCATTTTCTACTGTAATAATTCCCCACCACTTGGGAACATGCTCCTGAACATGATATGCGTGGCTGGTTCCTGCCACTATGTAATTATAATCATAAAACAGATTGTAATCCCTTACCTGTCGTTTCAGCCGGCTATATGTATCTGCATCGCTTTTTATCTCAATACCATAAACCGCTTCCGGCGTTATCATAACCACATCTGCTCTGGACCGTCCCATTTGCTTTTCCTCAATAATACGATTGATTCCATACATATCATCCAGAAAATCAAATAATGGTTCCCTAATGTCTTTATCGTATAACATACTGCTCCTTAAAACATGAACTCCTGACTTTTCCATTAAAGCTTTTATTCCTTAGATATTTCCAGTAATTTTTCAAACGCCTTATGTATTTCAGGAAATGATTTTTTCAATGAAATGGGTTTCCCTTCTTCATTCAGAAAACAATGCTTGCTTTCACCTGTGCAACGTACCTCATTTGTTTCTTTATCTGTCACTTCATATGACAACAGCAATTTTATACCATTATAGGTAGTAACTTTTGCCTTTACAACAACTATATCAGAAAAATGAGTCATTGTCTTATAATCTGCAGTTATCGATAATACCGGGCTTATTATTCCAGATTGTTCCATCTCTTTATACCCGAATCCCATGTTCTCCAAAATAAATGTACGTGCCTCTTCAAACCATCTGATATAATTTGAATGATGTACGATTCCCATCTGATCCGTTTCATAATATTGTACTTTATGTTCGTAAGGTTTCATTTCTTTCACAACTTACTCCTTCTTAAAATTCTGTTTCTCATCCTTTCCCCCCCCATATCATATGAATATATTTTATCATATCCAATAAATACGAGCACGAAAAATTTTCTAATACTCCTAACACTGTACCTAAATATGTATATAACAAATAAATAAACATCTGAAACAATAACAAAATGACGAAAGCGGACATCCCTTCATGGGCTGCCCGCCTTTATTTTCTTCTATACTGTCATGATTCTAAATCATATTTACGTTATTTATTTGCTTTCTTAATTGATACCCTGAAAAATCTCTGCAAAAATTTCTTTAAATCAAAAGGTATTAACGGATATATATAGCTGGTCTGTGCAATAGTTCTATTTACCGTAATTGCAAGCACTGTTATCACAATTCCTCCAACAAATCCCCATAGACCAAATATTTCTGTTAATATTAGCATTATGACTCTTAAAAATTTAATTGAATATGCCAGTTCATAATTTTCATGAGTGAAGTTTGCAATTGCTACAACCGCCATATATAACATAGTTTGCGATGCAAACCATCCCGTATTTACAGAAAATTCTCCAATTACAATCGCTGCAATCAAACTCAAAGGAGTATTTAATGTACTTGGCGTATTAATTGCCGCAAGCTTTAAACCGTCAATTGCAAGTTCCAGAATCATCAACTGCCAGAATATTGGTACAAAAGGAACCTCCTGCAATTTAGTAAACAGCAGCCAGTCCGGAAGTAATCCCGGATTGTTGGCATATAACAGAAATAAAGGTGTCAAAACCAAAGATAATACCGTTATTGCTGTTCGCGCCAGCCTTAAGTATGTTCCCGTAATCGGTGGAAAATAATAATCATCTGCCTCCTCAATCACATCAAATATAGTTGTAGGAAGAAGCATTGCTGCCGGAGAATTATCCACTAATATAGCAATCTGTCCCTCTAAAATGGAAGCTGCCACCGTATCCGGTCTCTCCGTATAGCGAAACTTGGGAAACGGATTAAACCAATGTCCCTTATGAATGCATTCCGACAGACTTTCCTGATTCATGGATAATGCATCTTCTTTAATCTGACTAATCTGCCTTTTTATTCTGTTCAGCAGCTTTTCATCTACTCTGCCTCTCATATAACAGATCGCAATATCTGTTCTGGAACTTTCACCTGCTCTTACCACTTCACACATATATTCCGGATTTCTTATACGTCTTCTGATTAATGCCGTATTCAGAATCAGCGTTTCCACAAAACCATCTCTGGAACCTCTAAGCACTTTATATTTTTCAGGTTCCTGCACATTTCTTGCCGGATATTCCCTTGCATCAATCAGCATAGCCTTTTCATATCCATCAATTAAAAGGCAGGCAACTCCCGATAAAATAAGTGTAATCACATTATATTTGTCATCATATAAATCTACTTCCAGATAGGGAATCTGGTTGTCCGAAAATTTCTGAACACCCTCTTGTACATCCTCTGGTTTTAGCCCCGAAAAAAACTCCTGCAGTTTCTGCATCAGGTCCTCTTGGCAAAAGCCATTAATATAATAAATTACCGCATCTTTTCCGCCAATGGTAGTATTTCGTTTCAGTAAATCAAAACTTTCATTAACATGAAGAAGCTCATCAATCTTCTTCATATCTTGCTTCAAATTTCCGCTAATAAATTTTTCACTATTATTTCCCATAAATAACCTCACACAAAATAGTGTGAGCATAAACGGATATTTTATACAAAGTAATAATTTACTAAATTCCATGAAATAGTTTTACTATATATCTTACTTTGTTTCTCTTGATATAAGACAATTTTTTATTTCCTGCATCCCATCTATTCACTTTATTTTTCAAAAATATCTAAAAAAAGATATTCAAAACCTATATCTTCTCTATAACTTTCTTCGGACACTTCTGTGCACAGGTTCCGCAGTCCTGACATTTATCCTGCATGATTGTCGCAAGATTAAATCCAAAATCAATGGCTCCATGAGGACAGTTTTTTGCACAAAGACCACATCCAATACATCCTGCACTGCAGGCCTGCATCACATCACGCCCCTTATCACGGGAACTGCATTTAACCATATACTGTACATCTGCTGAAATAATAGAGATTAACCCTTTTGGGCAGGCTGCGACGCACTTGCCACATG
Source organism: Roseburia sp. (assembly GCA_030844625.1). Lineage (GTDB taxonomy): Bacteria > Bacillota > Clostridia > Lachnospirales > Lachnospiraceae > Eubacterium_G. The sequence goes on from JAUUNJ010000061.1 coordinate 3,043, forward strand.
CCTTACATTTGTCTCTGTCTACAATTGCCTTACCGTTGACAATATGTATAGCATCAAATTCACAAACCTGAACACAGGAGCCAAGACCAAGGCATCCATAGGAACATGCTTTTGCTCCGCCTCCCGGTATATTTGCCGCATCCTGACAGGATATATTACCATAATAATTATATTTGTTCTTTGCCTTATCACAGTCTCCAGAACATGCCACATAGGCAACTTTTGGAACAACATTGGCTTCCACGCCCATGATGTCTGCAATTACTTTTGCAACGGGCGCACCTCCCACAGGACATGCCGATGGTTCACTTTCACCTTTGGCAATCGCTGCTGCAAGACCATCACAACCAGGATATCCACATCCGCCACAGTTATTTCCCGGCAAAGCTTCTCTGATTGCAACTTCCTTTTCATCTACTTTTACAGACAGAAATTTTCCGGCAATTCCCAGAGCAACTCCTATAAAAAGTCCAACACCTCCCACAATCAGAACAGCATATAAAATTCCGGTCATTGTAGTGCTTAAAGCTAATAACACCATGTTCTACCTCCTTAAATCACGCCGGTAAAACCGGTAAATGCAATAGCCATCAACCCCGCAGCAACAAGAACAATTGGTGTCCCCTGAAATGGCTTTGGGATATTGTTATTTTCTGATTTTTCTCTAATTCCTGCAAGAATTACAATAGAAATCAAAAATCCTACAGATGTACCAAGAGAACAGGAAAGGCTTTCTCCAAAACTGTAACCATTATCAATATTTGAAATGGCAACACCCAGTACTGCACAGTTCGTTGTGATTAATGGAAGATAAACACCCAATGCCTGATACAAAGGTTTTATAAACTTCTTTAATATCATTTCAACTAACTGAACCAAAGCGGCAATCACAAGAATAAATACAATTGTCTGTAAATATTCCAAATTAAAGGGAGTCAATATTGCATAATAAATTCCATAAGTTACTGCTGATGCTATCATAATTACAAAGATAACCGCAGCTCCCATTCCGGCTGCCGTATCTGTTTTCTTTGAAACTCCAAGGAATGGGCATAAACCTAAGAACTGGCTTAAAACTACATTATTAACTAATGCTGCCGCCACTGCTATTAACATACAATTAACCATTTATGCTTCCTCCTTTTCTTCTTTTTCACAGGATGTATAATCACTGCCGCAACCGGAACATCCCAAACATCCCTGCTCGCACTGCAGTTTTCTAGGTTTCTTACCATGACTGATACGAATCTGATTCTGAACTGCAATTAATACGGCAAGAACAAAGAATGCTCCCGGTGCCATGACAAAAATCCCTATACCATCCCAGTTAGGGATATTGAATCCCAGAATGGTTCCTGCACCAATGATTTCTCTGAATCCCCCCAGTAAAGAAAGGGCTATTGTAAAACCGAGTCCCATTCCTATACCATCAAATACAGATGGCAAAACAGGATTCTTAGATGCATAACTTTCTGCACGCCCCAAAATAATACAGTTAACAACAATCAGCGGAATATAAATTCCAAGAGAATCGTTGAGGGACGGTAAGTAAGCCTGCAATAAAAACTGTAATATTGTCACAAAACTAGCCACTATAACGATAAATGCCGGAACTCTTACTCCATTAGGAATCACTTTTCTAAGCAGTGAAATTACAAGGTTTGACATAACCAGTACGGCCATGGTACTCAGTCCCATTCCAGCGCCATTAATCATGGATGATGTGACGGCAAGTGTAGGACACATACCAAGTATCAGTACAAAGGTAGGATTTTCTTTTATAATTCCGTTATATAAACGCTCAACACATCTGTTCATTATTTACCACCTCCCGTAATAAATTCCACACAGTAAATCGCTCCATTTACTCCGTGAGTTACTGCATTGGTGGTAATTGTTGCACTGCTGATTGCACTAATTTCATTATCAGCAGATGCACCTGCTTTATTATATTTAAAATAATCAACTTTTTTGTCGCGAAACTGTCCTTTAAAAGAATCCTCATCTGCTTTCATTCCAAGTCCCGGTGTCTCATTTAAAGAAAGAAATGAGATTCCCTTTACGGTGCCGTCTGATAAAATACCGACTGTCATCTGAAGAGAACCGCCATACGCCTCACTGTCAGTAATTGTAACAATATATCCCAACTCATTCCCCTCTTTATCCTTTGCCTGAACCACACCCTCTACAGTGGCGTTATAGGCTTTGATTGGAGAAATGCCGTTGTCAGACTCTGTGGTTTTTATTCTATCTGTTATATATTGATCTGCTGCGCTCCTGTCAATCTTCACATCTTCAAAGCTGTCAAGTCCGGGCATTACTGACTCGTAGGCTTCAACTTTAGTTTTTTCCTCCTGCTTGGCTCTGGCATCAGATGTCACATTATAAACAAAGCCCAGACCCAAACCTGCCACTAAAGTAATGGCAAATAATATTAAAGTGTCTTTCACTATGTTTTTCATATTATCTGCCCCCTTTCACTTTTACTACACCAAAAGCTCTCGGTATTGTATATTTTTCAATTAATGGCACTAACAGATTGCAGAAAATAATGGCAAAAGAAACGCCTTCTGCATTGGCACCAAAGGTTCTGAATATCGCCGTCAATACCCCCAAACAGATACCAAACACATATCGTCCCCTCTTTGTAATTGGTGATGTAGTGTAATCTGTCGCCATAAAGAAAGCACCAAAAACCAAACCGCCACCACAAAGATGCTGTGCCAGAAATACCGGATCTGTAGAACCATTAAACAACATAATGCAAATCGCAAAAATAACAATATATGTAAGTGGAATTCTTAAATCAATAATCTCTCTCACCACAAGGTACAGCGCTCCAATTAAAAGTGCAATAATACTTGTCTCACCGATTGTACCGGAATGATTACCAATAAACATGTCTAGCAACGATGATGAACTTTCACCTGCATTCTTTAATGCTGTCAAAGGTGTTGCACTGGTTGCCGCATCCACACCTTTTACTCCTGAAGGATAAAAAGCCGTCATATTTCCTGCAAAGGATAATACAAGAAAACATCTTGCGCCAAGGGCTGGATTCATAAAATTCTGTCCCAATCCACCAAATAACTGCTTCACAACAATAATTGCGAAAATTCCGCCAAGCATCGCCTGCCAGTAAGGGAATGTACATGGAAGATTCAAAGCAAGAATCATACCTGTAACAACCGCACTTAAATCATTTACCGTATTTTGCCGCTTTGTAATTTTATTAAAAATAAATTCTGAAATGACACAGGTGGCAACTGTGTATACGATTAACAGTGCTGTATGAATTCCATATTTGATTCCAAATAAATTGGTATAGTTATATATCCCAAATATTGTAGCCGGTAGCATTGCAATGATAACATCTCTCATAATTGACTGAGTTGTCATCTTTGCTTTCACATGAGGGCTTGATGATACATTATACATTTTTATTCACACTTACCCTTTCTTCCTACGTGCTTCCTGCACTTTTCTTTTCATGGTTCTGACCGACTGTGTAATATTTCTATTGGCAGGACAATTAAAGTTACATGTACCACATTCAATACATTCCATTCCATGCATTCTAATAAATGCTTCCATATCATCTGCCGCAGCCGCTTGGGCTATTTTCGCACAGATAAGTCCTTCCGGACAGACCTGTGCACACTTTCCACAGTTAAGACAATTCGTCATTATGGCATACGCTATCTCATCCTTCTTAAAAGCGAGAAGCGCTGATGAACCTTTGATGACGGGCACATCTAACGTAAACATCGCCTGTCCCATCATAGGTCCGCCTGACAATACTTTTTCTGTGTTTTCGTCCATACCTCCTGCCTCTTCCACGAGCTGTGCATGGCTTGTTCCAAAGGGAACTAAAAGATTACACGGATTCTTTATTCCATCGCCGGAAACCGTGACAACTCTTTCCGTTAACGGCTTGTGTAGTTTCACCGCCCGATAAATATTGTATACAGTATCCACATTATCTACAATACATCCTGCATCTGCCGGAAGCATGGAAGAGTTAATCTTTCTCTTCGTTACAGCATAAATGATATGTCGTTCCGACCCCTGTGGATATTTTGTCTTCAGTTCTGCTACCTCAATCCTGTCTTCACCGGCTGTTAATTTCTTTAAATTCTCTATTACATCAGGTTTATTATTCTCAACTGCAATAACGCCCTTTGCATTGTCAAAAAGCTGCAACATAATCTTTAAGCCTTCAATTACTTCCCTTGGCTGTTCCACTAATCTTCTGTAATCAGATGTTATGTACGGTTCACATTCCGCTGCATTGACAATCACATAATCAATTGCATTTTCATCCTTTGGTGTCAGCTTCACATTGGTTGGAAAGCAAGCTCCACCAAGTCCTACCACACCACAATCCTTAACAGTTTCCCTAATATACTCTTTAGACCATGGCTCTGCCACAGTTTCATACTCAAATTCTTCATATTCTTCATCATTTTCAATAATAATTGAGAGTACCTTGCTGCCGTTGGGTACAAGTCTCTGTTCAAATTTTTTGACGGTTCCTGAAACGGATGAATGAATGTTTGCCGAAATAAAACCTGCAGCTTCTGCAATCAACTGCCCCTTAAGCACCCTCTGACCGACTTCAACCACCGGTTTTGCCGGAGCACCAATATGCTGTAAAACAGGTATTACTACTTCACCTTTCGGTAATATCTTTCTGACAGCAACATCCTTTGACAGTTCTTTTCCATCGTATGGATGAACACCGCCTTTAAATGTTAGAATAGACATTTTTCTACCTCTTTTCTGTGTTTAGATAAATTTGTCTTATCTTCTATATAATAATACTTTTCACTACTTTCTTCAATGCCAAAAAATGGCCTCCACATTAATGTGGAAGCCATCTTTGACTTACTTATTTCTTATTTCTTTTTACTTTTTTTCGTCTTTTTAATTACAATAGCTTTCTTCTTAGAATATTTGCTGTATTCCGGTTTAATATAAGAAGCTTCTGTAATTTCAACAGCTCTTACTCTGAAATAATATTTCTTTCCTGCTTTCAGCTTCTTAATTGATACTGTTGTTTTCTTACTCTTCTTTGTTTTTGCCTTTTTAAACTTCTTGTTTGTTGAATATTGTACTTCATATGTAGTATTTTTTACTTTGCTGAATTTGATTTTAACAGTGCCTTTTTTCTTCTTTACTGATGTAACCTTTAATGACTTAATAGAAGGTTTCTTTATTGTTTCTGTATTGAGAATCGCCTGATTTCTCTTTTCTATTTCTTTCTTTACGGAATCAATTGTTACTTTGCTGTTTGTTGTGGCAAATAGAGTTACTTTCTGGTTCAGCGTATATTCAAATGTTATTTCGTTAGGATTCGTACTGCTTATAGTTCCTCCCTGACTTGAAACAATCTTGTTTGGAAACTCTATCACCTCTGTAACCTTAACCGCTGCCATATCCGCTGCTGATATTCCCATCTCAGCATATGCTGATGTCAAATCTGTATAATCCGTAACGGCATAATATGTATCCTTTGATAAATATTCTCCCGACAAAGCAAGCACATCGCCCATTTCACTATTATATGTTTCTATATTTTCGCTTCCGCTAATGGTAATAGAATAATATTCCTTACCATTTTTCTGTATTGTATTAAATGTACATGATGTTCCCGGTTCACTGGACATCATATTAAAAAATTCCTTTAATGACTTCTCTGCCTCTGCATTGGACTTGATTTCAGGATCCATTTTTCTCATAACACTAAGACACTTATCCTTTTCAATTTCATACTTGGCATTCTGTGTCACAATACCGTCATTATTGATTTTCATTTTTGATTCTATTGTGGCACAGCCACTAAAAACCATGGCCACTGCAAGTAATATAGCTGCTAATCTTGTTATTCTTTTCATCACTGTTTCCTCCTGAATTTGATGTAAATGTGATGATATTATACCCTATTTTTCTCAATTACGCAATTAACAATTTGTTTATAAAAGATTATTATGATAAAATACTATTTATGTTAGTAATAAAAGATAAAGCAAATACAAAAATCACATATCCCATTGAGAAAATAGCTGATCAGGATAAAGTTCTATTTTTTGATATTGAGACAACCGGTTTTTCGAGAAAATACTGCAATGTATATCTGATTGGATGCATGTATTTTTCCGGTGATCAGCCCATGTATACACAGTGGCTTGCCGAAAATTTCAATGATGAGGCAAATGTACTTATGGCATTTCACAAATTTATTCAAAGTTTTGATACGATTATCCATTTTAACGGAAACAGTTTTGATATGCCTTTCCTACAGGCTCGTGGTGAGAAATATCACTTAGATTTTAATTTTGATCAATTTAAAAGTATTGATATTTATAGACCTGTATCCAAAATGAATCATATACTTAAAATGGAAAACCAAAAGCAAAAAACGTTTGAACAACTTCTTGGAATCAAAAGAACCGATCCTTTTTCCGGCGGTGATTTAATAGAAGTTTTTAAACACTATGTAGAATCAAAAGACGAGCGCCTTATCTTTCCACTGCTCCTTCATAACCGTGAAGATGTATGGAATATGGGAGAACTTATATCACTTCTCTCTATTTCTGATTTGTTTCATTATAAATTTCATGTACTCAATTATAAGATCAGGGATTTCAAAAATATGAACGGCGACATAGAACAGGAATTATGTATGTCATTGGAACTGGAAAATACCCTTCCCACACCTATTTCATATAATTTTAACGGAATTTATCTGAGAGTTAACAATACAGCAGCGGACATTTCCATACAAATCAAAAAGGGCACCTATAAATATTTCTTTGATAACTACAAAGATTACTACTATCTTCCATTAGAAGATAAAGCTATTCATAAAAGCGTTGCGGGATTTGTTGATAAAAAATACCGCAAACAGGCAACTCCGGCAATATGCTACGAAAAATTTTCCGGTTCTTTCCTACCGGTTTATCAGATGGATAATAACTCATTTGCACAGCTATTTAAGGAAAGTCATAAAGACAAGACCGGATTTATTAAAGTGGATTTTATTAATAGTAGCAATATATATGATTATGCATGTATGTTACTTGAATATTTAAAGGAAAAACCAAAATATAGTTAATTTTACAAATTTAAATAAATTTTATCCAAAGGAAAGAGGCTCGCAGTTAAGCGAACCTCTTTATTGCACTCAAAGCAGATTGGCAATTATTATTTACCACTCATCTGTCTTTCCTGAGCTTCAATCATTTTCTTAACCATCTGTCCACCAACAGAACCAGCCTGAGCTGATGTTAAGTTACCATTATAACCATCTGTAAGCTGAACACCTACTTCAGAAGCGCATTCCATTTTAAATCTGTTCATAGCGCTCTTAGCTTCTGGAACATTTACATTGTTTGAACTCATGATCATTACCTCCGTTTTTCATTCCCTTTTT
>JAUUNJ010000062.1 GCA_030844625.1 Roseburia sp.
AGATCAAATCCAAGGCTTAAAACATATGGGATACTGGAAATCGGAGATGTCCCCAGATTCGCCTTTGTTATAAAACTTATTCCCAGGGAAACAATAAACAATCCAATTAAAAATATGATATATCTCTTTATAAGTTCCTTTTTCCTCATATGCATCTTCCTGTCTCTTTTAAAAAAAATTGCAAAGCAATTTCTTATTATACAAGAAAAAAGACCCTCCGGGTCTTTTTTCATATTATTTTTCTGTGTACTATTTTGCTTCAATATATCCCTGGGCAACTAACAGTTCTGCTGAAAGAACAGCTCCACCTGCAGCACCTCTTAATGTATTGTGTGATAATCCCACAAACTTATAATCATATATGATATCTTCTCTCAAACGTCCAACAGAAACACCCATTCCATTTTCAAAGTTTACATCCATGGATACCTGAGGTCTGTTATCCTCCTCCAAATACTGGATAAACTGCTTTGGCGCACTTGGAAGCTCTAACTCCTGTGGAAGCCCGCTAAAGTTTGTCATTGCTTCAATCAACTGCTCTTTTGTAGGTTTCTTTGCAAACTTCACAAATACGGCTGCTGTATGTCCGTCCAATACAGGCACTCTGATACACTGCGTTGTAATAACAGGGCCTTCCGCTTTCCTGATAACCCCATCTTCAATCTTACCCCAAAGTCTTAATGGCTCCTGCTCTGATTTTTCTTCTTCGCCACCAATAAACGGAATAATATTTCCAACCATTTCAGGCCAGTCCTTAAACGTTTTACCTGCACCGGAAATTGCCTGATATGTAGTTGCTACTACTTCTGTAGGTTCAAATTCCTTCCATGCTGTTAGAACAGGTGCATAACTCTGAATAGAACAGTTTGGCTTAACAGCAACAAAACCTTTCTTTGTGCCCAGTCTTTCTCTCTGATATTTAATAACTTCATAATGTTCAGGATTGATTTCAGGAACAACCATAGGAACATCAGGAGTCCATCTGTGAGCGCTGTTATTTGATACAACAGGGGTCTCTGTCTTCGCGTAATCTTCTTCTATCTTTTTAATTTCATCTTTTGTCATGTCCACAGCACTAAACACAAAATCAACTGTAGATGCAACTGCCTCAACTTCATTTACGTTATGAACAATCATTTTTTTAACTGCTTCCGGCATTGGAGCTTCCATTTTCCATCTGTCTCCAACCGCATCCTCATAAGTTTTTCCTGCGGAACGCGGGCTTGCTGCAAGTGTAGTCACCTCAAACCAAGGGTGATTCTCAAGCAATGTAATAAATCTCTGCCCAACCATTCCTGTTGCGCCTAAAACACCTACTTTTAATTTTTTATCTAATTTCATCATCTTTCTATCCTCTCATTCGCTATCATGTTATCTATCAATTGCTTTAATAAAAGTCTGTCCAGCCGCTATCACTGTTTGCTCCATTATCGCCTTTTGCGGTTGTCTCTGGATTAGAATCAGAGTTGTCCGAATCATTTTGCTTTTGACTCTTATTTCCAGAACTGTTATCTGTTTTTCCACTGTCATTCTTATTTGTAGCATTTTTGCTGTCAGAATCTGCTTTATTCTTGGAATCAGCATCATTCTTTTTATTTTCATCTGCTGTATCCGTGAAAATATCGTAAGCATAATTATCTCCATTGCCTACATCCACATATCCTGAATAAGTAGTTTCTTCCCTGTTTGCAACGGTTACCTGTTCAGTGGTTGTTGCAGCGGCAGTGGTTTGATTATTTTCTGGACTGTTCTCTTTTTCTTTGCTCTGGGTTGCAATAACTATGACAATGGCAATTAACACAATTATCACTAGGACAACTCCGACTATCAAAGATTTCTTCTTCATAATACTCCCTCCTGTACATATACAATATTTTTGTCAGCATTATAGGACACTGTCTCTGACTGACCAACTGTAATGCTTTCCCCTTGGGTTGTAGTCTCTTTTTCCTTACTCTGCGTTTCCTGCAATGACTGTTGCTGTTGTTCTTTCAGCCATTCTTCATGCTTTGCTAAGGAATCTTTATAAGTCTGTGACATACAGTAAATATTGACATTTGCCATAAAATAGCAAAACATCCATACAAGAATCAGTCCAATAAGGCTGGAGCCTGTCTCTCTTTTCTTAAACAATGGTAAGGAGTCTCTGTACTTAAAATCCGATAAAAAAATAGCCGGACTGAAGAAAATCAAAATCCAGAATATGTATTTCAAAATCAACAGCACTATGTCTATCGGTTCAAATTCCAAATATTTGATTTCACCATAGATTCCTGTACCTATATAAAACAATGCAAATGCATAATACAGCATTGCAGGTATCATTTTATAAGACAGTCCGCTCCTAAAACCGAACAGTTTTATCCTGCTTTCATTAGCCTGATTTCCTGCTGCCCGCTTCCTGTCATACTTCGCATAAATATCCTGATTTCTGTTTTGCCTAAAAGGTTTATATGCCATAATCTCTCCTTTTTAGAACACAAAAGCTACTGGCGTGACTCGAACACGTGACCTGCTGATTACGAATCAGCTGCTCTACCAACTGAGCTACAGTAGCATAAACTATTATAATATGAAAGCGTTCTCTGGTAATCGACTTATTTATTTCATTCCAGAGTGTTACCCTAGTGAAGTTCTTAAAGACCTTCACTCAAATACACTCTTCTTAATTTACTATATGGTGTGAAAAATGTCAATCACTTGAATTCATCGAAAATAAATTTTCACTGTCATGTATTACCAATGACCTTCAATTCTTGTCCTCTATCACAATTACTTATGTCATTTGCAAATTGCATCCCCCACTTATTGAATCTTGCTGTTTTCTCTGCTATAATCTGGATTATGATTTCAATTAAAATTAACGATATAAACAATTTTATGCAAAATATACTTGTTCAGGATACTTTCGACTCTTTTCTTATCAGTGAAGGGGAGATTTCTACTTCCAATACTTTTACTTTTAATGGAAGTATCAACAAAAATTTTTATGACACCAACGAACTTGGGGATATTTACGAGGATTTTGTTTTCTGGAAACAGCTAAAGCATATATGTTTTGAAATTATCCGGGGGAAAAAAGTTCCCACCCACATGAAACTGATCTTTGCTCTTCCCAAAAACAGTTACCGGAAAATAATCGGAGAATCCGGTATGAATATATCTGTTGACAGCATTGGGGGACTATATCTTCATGTACTGTATGAAAACAATCAGATTACTGTGATTACCGGTACTTCCCTCAATATTTTTACTATGGATAAGACACTGGATAAGTACTGGGACAATATAATGAAAAATTTCTTAAATAAATATTTCGATACAGAGGAAATATGATTTTTTTGACATTTCTCTCATTTTGTCCATTTAATTCAGACAAATATATGAACGATTTGTAAACTTTTAGCACTCGCCTTGATTGAGTGCTAATTTTTTCTTGACTTTTAAATATTACCCGATTAAAATGACTTTTAGATTAAAACAAAGGAGTGATTTTTATTATGGCAAACAAACAAGGAAATCTTTCAATTAACAGCGAAAATATTTTTCCTATCATAAAAAAATGGTTATATTCTGACCATGACATTTTTTTCAGGGAACTGGTGTCTAACGGATGTGATGCCATTACAAAATTAAAGAAGCTGAATATTATGGGCGAAATCAATTTAGCTGATGACGAAGAATTTAAAATCCAGATATTAGCTAACCCAACCGATAAAACCCTTACCTTTATTGATAACGGTATTGGCATGACCGAAGATGAGGTAGATGAATACATTAATCAGATTGCTTTCTCCGGTGCTGAAGCATTCTTGGAACAATACAAAGATAAGACCTCTGAAGATCAGATTATCGGTCATTTCGGATTAGGCTTCTACTCTGCTTTCATGGTGGCTGACAGAGTTACTATCGAAACACTTTCTTATAAAGAAGGTGCAAAAGCTGTTCTCTGGGACTGTGAGGACGGTACGGAATTTACAATGTCAGACAGCGATAAGACAGACAGGGGGACAAAGATTACACTTTACTTAAACGAAGACAGTGTAGAATTTGCAAATCTTTACCGAGCTCAGGAAGTTCTTGACAAGTATTGCTCTTTCATGCCTGTTGAAATTTTCTTAAGCGACCCGACTGCCGAACCGGAATACGAAACGGTTATGGAAGAGGAAGTTACCGAGAAAGATACTGTTATTGAACATATTGTTGAAGAAGCAAAAACAGAAGAAAAAGAAAATGAAGACGGCACGAAAGAAACTGTTGAAGTTTCTCCGGAAAAACATAAGGCTAAAATTCTTAAACGTCCTGTAAGCATCAGTGATACTACTCCTCTCTGGACAAAGCATCCAAATGAATGTACAGAGGAAGAATATAAAACTTTTTATCATAAAGTATTTATGGATTATAAAGAGCCTTTATTCTGGATTCATTTGAATATGGATTATCCGTTTAACTTAAAAGGAATCCTTTACTTCCCTAAGATTAATATGGAATATGAATCCATTGAGGGTACAATTAAACTTTACAACAATCAGGTATTTATTGCCGATAACATTAAGGAAGTTATTCCTGAGTTCCTTATGCTTCTGAAAGGTGTCATTGACTGTCCTGATCTTCCACTGAATGTTTCCCGTTCTGCTCTTCAGAATGACGGATTTGTCAAGAAGATTTCAGACTACATTACTAAGAAGGTTGCAGACAAACTTTCCGGAATGTGTAAGACAGATAAAGAAAATTATGAAAAATACTGGGATGACATCAGCCCATTTATCAAATTTGGCTGCTTAAAAGATGAAAAGTTCTGCGAAAAAATGTCTGATTATGTTCTCTTTAAGAACCTTGATGACAAATATCTTACATTTAAGGAATGTCTGGAAGAAAACAAAGAAAAGCACGAAAACACTATTTTTTACACAAATGACCCTGTTCAACAGAGCCAGTATATAAATATGTTCAAGTCAGAGGGCATTGATGCGGTAATTTTGAAAGATAATATTGACCAGCCGTTCATTACTCAGTTGGAATCCAAAAATGAGGGTGTTAAGTTTAAGAGAATTGATGATGATTTAAATGATTCTTTTACAGAGGAGCTTAGCGAAGATGATGCAAAAGACCTTACAGAAAAATTAACAGAAACATTTAAGAAGGCATTGAACCGCGACAACATTGACATTAAAGTTCAGAAAATCAAAGATGAAAAAGTTTCTTCCATGATTACTATTTCCGAAGAGAACCGCCGTATGCAGGATATGATGAAGATGTACGGTATGGCAGGTATGGACCCGGCAATGTTCGGTTCCGCCGGTGAAACACTCACATTGAACGCTAATAACAATCTTGTAAAATACATTATTGACAATCCTGAGGGAGAAAACACAGAATTAATCTGCAAGCAGTTATATGACCTTGCATTAATCAGCCACACTCCACTCAATCCGGATTCCATGACAGCATTTATCGAGAGAAGCAACAAAATTCTTGAAATATTAACAAAATAATAAAATAAACTCAGATAAAGTAAAGAGATCAACTATTTTCTTTTTCAGTTGATCTCTTTCTTTTTATCTATATTTTATTCCCTCAGTTTTTTATACTCTCCTCTTACTTTAATGTAAAATAAAATGGCACTTTTATTATTTTTGTTCCCGTTTTAAATTTCCAGATTATTTTATAATTACCCTCAATATCTTTTGGTTCCGGAATTTCTATTGTATTCCAAGATTTTGCAAACCTGTATGACGAATACCATGATAAAATTCCAGAATATTCTCCCTCAAATGTATTTCCGGGATTAATTACATAAATATAATCGGGAACCCGGGAGCATGCTTGTTGTATGTATGGTGTTGCCACATATTCCCATACTCCATCAACATTTTTGTACACATCTTTGAGATAATACATACTGCGTAAATAAGTAATGGTTTCCCCCGAATTATTTTTTATTGTGGCTTTCACCGGCTCTTCTCTATAATTAAAAACTGTTTTCTCACTTACAGCTTTAACATTACTTTCATCTGCCCTGACAAAATTGCTGACTTCTATATCCATGAAAGCTTTTTTGTGTGAGCCGTCACAGGTATATACATATACCTTAGTCTTTCCAGGAGCAACTCCCGTTATAACCCCCGTATATTTATTTACCTTAACTACTTTCTCATTTTTACTTTTAAAAACTGTTTTATAATATGGTTCTTCATTGTTTTCCCAATTATACTTTATATGGTCATACAACTGCCTTTCATCTCCAACACCCAGGGCATATATCTGCTTTCCGGATTTTAAATTATTCATATAACCAGACAGCTCGTAATCATAAAGTTTAATGCTTTTTGCTTTATTATAAATTTCCGGTGTTACTGTAACTTTCACTTTCACCTTCTTTTTCTTATTCTTTTTCTTATATTTTATTTTAATGGTTGCTTTTCCCTGTTTTTTCGCATAAATTTTTCCACGCTTACTTACCTTAACAATCTTTTTATTACTGGAGATGTATCGAATTCTATCCGCTTTTATCCCCTTTATCCTGTAGTTGAAACCTTCCTCTATAAATGCACATTCCCCATCATAAAATAAAGTATTTGTAATCTTGACTGTGGCAGCATTAATTGTTGATTCCGATATAAAAATCACACTTCCAGCCATTACCAACAGAACAATTACTTTTACAATTATGTATTTTTTCTTTTCTTTCATATGCTTTTCTCCTTACCAGTCTTTATCTTTTACTTCCATATTCGCAAAAATTTCCTCTACCGCCAAATTATATTTATATAGATTTTGACATTTTCGTATTAATTTTGCACATTTGTGTTCATCCACGAAATTCCATGATACATAATTCCAGAACTCCTTCATCTTGAACAATAAATGTTTATCCGCTTTCATTATCACTTCAAAATCTGAATATAGTCTGTCATGATAACTTCTTAATTGTTCCTTTGTAATGTGTTCTGCTCCTTTGATTTCATTGACCAGATTCGGGTTGGCAAGCAGCCCTCTTCCAATCATCACTGCATTAATATCATACCCTCCCGCAATTTGCTTATAATCCCTGACAGTATTAATGTCTCCATTATAACACAACGGATTTCGTGATTTTTCCACAGCATAATCAAAGGTCTCCATATTAGGAATTCCTCTATACATCTGTTCCCTCGTTCTGGGATGTACAATTAATTCCCTAATCGGATATTTATTATAAATTTCTAATATGTCAGGAAATTCATCTTTCTTATATATACCAATCCTGGTTTTTACTGAAATGTTAGGTCCCTTCTCCATACTTTTGTCACGCCAGTTAAATATTTCATCAAAAAATCGATCCATACCGTCAGGATCACGAAGAAAACCTGCTCCCTTATTCTTGGCAACCACTGTTCCTGACGGGCATCCTATATTTATATTGAGTTCACTGGTATATCCCAGTTCCATAAGCTGATTTGCCGCTTTTATAAAATACTCTCCCTTGTTAGTCAGTATTTGCGGAATCAGTTTAATCGTTTGCCTGTTATTTTCCGGAAGTAAATCTCTGATTTCTTTTCCTTTAAACCGATCGTTTACTGTGGGGGAAACAAAAGGTGCATAATATTTGTCAGGTCCTCCGAACAGGTCTGCAAAAGCATTTCTATATGTAAATCCTGTCACTCCTTCAAGTGGCGCAAAATAAAAGTTCATATCCTTCTTCCTCTGTTTCATTCATTTCCTTTTTCACTCCAACCAGTATATCAAAAGAATATTTGAAAAACCAGTGCTATAATGATATACTCTTATAAGCATATCGGCACGATTTCAGCTTTTGTGCCGGAAACTATATATTAAAGCGAGGTATACATATGAAATTATGGGGCGGCAGATTCACAAAAGAAGAAAATCAGTTAGTACATAACTTTAACGAATCTCTTTCTTTTGACCAGAAATTTTATAAGCAGGATATTCAGGGAAGTCTTGCCCATGTAAAAATGCTTGGAAAACAGGGAATCATCAGTGATGATGAAATGAATGCCATCATGAAAGGTCTTGAAAGTATCAGGGCTGATATTGACGCAGGTGTTTTAGAATTTACAAAAGACAGCGAAGATATCCACAGCTTTGTGGAAGCCAATTTAATTGAACGTATTGGCGACGCCGGAAAAAAACTTCATACAGGAAGAAGCCGTAACGATCAGGTGGCTCTGGACATGAAACTTTATACAAGGGATGAAGTTGAAGAAATTAACGGACTGTTAAAGACACTTCTCTTATCATTGCTCAAGGTTATGGAAGAGAACACGGAAACATTTATGCCCGGATTTACTCACTTACAAAAGGCTCAGCCAATTACTTTAGCACATCATTTCGGTGCATATTTTGAAATGTTTAAGAGAGACAGAAGCCGGTTGGACGACATTTATAAGCGAATGAATCTTTGTCCTTTAGGTTCCGGTGCCCTTGCCGGCACTACTTATCCGTTGGATAGAGAATACACAGCAGAACTTCTTGGTTTTGACGGTCCTACCCTTAACAGTATGGATTCCGTTTCTGACAGAGATTATTTAATTGAATTTTTAAGTGCATTGTCTACGATTATGATGCATTTAAGCAGATTCTGCGAAGAAATCTGCATTTGGAATTCCAATGAATACCGTTTTGTAAACATAGACGATTCTTACAGCACAGGCTCAAGCATTATGCCACAAAAGAAAAATCCTGACATTGCAGAATTAATCAGAGGAAAAACCGGTCGCGTCTATGGTGCCCTGACCTCTCTTCTCACAACAATGAAGGGACTTCCTCTTGCTTATAACAAGGATATGCAGGAAGATAAGGAACTGACCTTTGATGCCATCGATACTGTTAAGGGCTGTATTGTTCTTTTCACAGGAATGATTGATACAATGACCTTTAATAAAGAGATTATGGAAGCCAGCACAAAGCATGGTTTCACCAATGCAACTGACGCCGCTGATTATCTGGTAAATCACGGTGTTCCGTTCCGTGATGCTCACGGTATTGTGGGACAGTTGGTTCTTTTCTGCGAACAGAAAAAGATTTCTCTTGATGATATGACATTGGATGAATATAAAACAATCAGTCCTGTTTTTGAGGAAGATATTTATAACGCAATCAGTTTGGAAACATGCGTTGACAAGCGCTTAACGATTGGTGCTCCAAGTCCTGATTCAATGAAAAAAGTTATTGGTCGCTATAAAAAATATTTAGCATAGTAACCATATATACCAATATCAAAAGAAAAGTTTATTCAACATCATGATATGGAATAGGCTTTTCTTTTTTTATTTTTCTTTTTATTTCTTCATCTTTTCAACACATTTCGCTTCTATAATAAGTCTAAATTAAAAACAAAAATCGATTTGGCTCTCTCAAAATGAATACCAAACCGTAGAAATGGAGATTAGTATGATGAAATTAAAAGAAAAGAAACCCGCAAAAAAATTTATAGTATATGTATTATCTACAGCAATGATACTGTCGCTTTCTTCCGCAGCAGCATTTGCATCCGATACCGATTCTACTAACAATGACAGCACTGTAGAATCTCAAGTTGATCCAAGTGAAGAAATAACAACTTCTCCTGAGACTGTTAATCCAGAGGAAACACCTACGGTTGACACAAATTCAGAGGAAACTGCCTCTTCTACTGAAGAAGCAACAGAGGAAGCTACAACTCCTGCTGAAACCACCTCAGAAGAACCTACTACCGCTGCTCCTGCTATTGGAGATTTAATTACCGTAGGAGACTATATTTATAAAATTAACGGCACAAATACCGTAGCTTTAAAAGGCTTTGCTGACGGCGTTTCTAAAAAACAGGTAATTGTAAAAAATACCATAAAATACAATGGCGTTACTTATAATGTAATAAAAGTTGGAAATGCAGCATTTCAGAATAACACAAAAATCACCAAAGTTACTGTTCGAAAAACCACAACCGACATTGGAAAAAACGCCTTTAACGGATGTACAAAACTAAAAAAGGTTACAATGAGAACAGGCATTACGATTATTCGTAAAAATGCATTTAAAAACTGTAAAAAGCTTACAACTGTCAATATCACTTCCACTGCTTTGACAGCAATCAAAAAGAATGCATTTAAGGGAATTAAATCCGGTGCTGTCATTAATGTAATGAATAAAACTATAAAAACACTTGTGAAGGTTTCAGTTCCGGCTAAAACAACAGTTAACAAAATGTAATTATATAAGCATAAAAAAAGTGTGCCATCGGCACACTTTTTTTATTTTGTTTTTACCTTCTTTATCTTTGTCCATTTTCCATAGACACGCTTTCCGTTCACAATTTTATAAGCCTTCATTTTTACATAATAATATTTTTTCTGCTTCAGCTTCTTAATTGTCCTGGATTTCTTCTTACCGGATTTCACAAATACTTTCTTGGACTTTTTCAGTTTTTTATTTGCTGCATACACAATCT
>JAUUNJ010000063.1 GCA_030844625.1 Roseburia sp.
AATGGTTCACAACTGTGCCTAAATTCTTTTTACCCCCACTCTTGACAAAGAGCCTTTTTTAGAATGTAATTTATTTTTCCAAATCATTCTTTTTGAATATTATTAATTTGCTGAAAACGTAATTAAGAATAACTACGATAACACTGACAAGAATTTTGCTCAACATACCTTCAAATCCCAGAATAGTCTGATTCAGTCCCAGCCCTACAAGGAAAGGTACACCTAAAATTTCCAGAACTCCGGTGACCAGTCTTGCGGAAACAAATAACGCAAATTCCTTAAGAACAAAGGCAAAATTCCATGAATAACTTTCAAAAACAAAAATTTTATTCGTCACATATGCGAATATTACGGCAAGAGTCCATGCAATAATATTTGAAATCAGTACATCCACGTCAAAGCCATAAACAGTTTTATCGGTGTTAATCAACGAAACGGACAGTGCATACAACACCCAGTTAACAACTGTAGTGGCAACACCCATAATAAGATACATGACAATTTCTTTATATTTGGCAAACAATTGTTTTATTTGGTCCATTATGATCTCCCCTATACTTAAGTTATTAATTGAATCAAATTAATATAAATCTTTTTGAGACTTTTTAGATAGTACCAGTCATTGGGACAAAAGTCAAATTTTAATTAAAATAAGGAGCAATCAAATTACTCCTTATTTTATCATATTGTTTTTTGTTATTTAATCGTAATGGTCTGCCCTGTGTTTACACGTTTTCCATAGTATGTGAGAACAACAGTGTATTCATCCGCTTTCAGATTCTGGAATGACATGGAAATATTATATGATAATTTCTTAAACTTCTTCTCACCGCTTCCATTGTAGTCGAAAGTATGTGTGTAAGAGTTCTTCTTTCCCACAAACTCTACTTTGCTGACTGAGTGGTCAAAAGAATTAATTTTTAAAATATTTCCCAATATGGAAAAACTTACATCAGAACTATCTAACATATCTTCCGGAAGGGAGGATTTAAACATATCCTTTTCAGGATAATTAACTGTTCCACAGAAATAGTTATCTTCCACTTCAAGGGCACTGCTGCAGGAATTTAAATCAATATCCATATTGTAAGCTCTGTAGTAAGTGTACTTTGTACCATACTGATTAAGCACTTCCTCTGTATCATAGTCATATTCATAGAACATGCCCTTCATATTATCGTTAGCTTTTCTGTCGGCAATATATCCGCACATTGCAAATACTCTCTTGGCATCAAAGTCGGCACGCCAGTTAGAAGTGATTCTTGATTTTACAGCTGCGTATTCATGGATTAATTTTACAGTCATGTCCTTTTCGTTAATGCTGTAGAATTTTACATAAGAGTCATCTCTTTCAGTAAACGCATCGATTGGAGCGTCTTTCTGCCAATGATTGTCAAATAATCCAAGTTCAATTGTATTTGGATCGCCGTCTAAATCTGTGTCTGTAATATAAGCGGTATGTTGCTGGAACTGCCAGTCAAAATTATCACCGGTAGCTTTAAGCGAATATTTTTCAAGGTCTGTGCCTTCCCAAACAGAAGGGTCGCCTAACAGCCATATAACTTTATTGGTTGTCCAGTTGAATTTTACAACCGTGTGAACGTTTCTTGTAGAAACAACTACGCTGTCATCTTCAGGGTAATAGCTGACAGTGTTAATGTGTGCCCAGTCAAGCTGGTTAATATGGGTGTCGCCATAAATCGTATCCATCTTTAAAGTCTTAACCGGTTGTCCTGTTTCCCGGTCAATTTCCTGAATTGTTTCTTCAAAGTGATCCTCCAGACTGCTTGTGGCAATAAGAAGATTTCCGCCCGGAGTTTTTTCAATGATTTCATGATGGAGACCTTTTTGAGCGTAATAAATCTGATATACACGGCCAAGATAGTCTGTTTCATACATGTTTTGTGAGTGTGGTTTTTCCGGAGTCTGAATCATGTCATTGCCATCCATCCACATAAAGTGTCCGTTGGATAGCGGATAATATCCGTAACAGCCATATTTTTCGTTTAAGTACCATCTAATCTGTCCCTCTTCATCAAAGGCATAGATATAAGGGGTACCGAATCCGGAAACCTCAATAAGACCATAGGCTGATTTTTCCTGATGTTTATAAACAGTAACTGCACCATCCAATGTGGTTGGAAGGGGATCTGTTTTCACTTTAAAAGTTTTCTTCTTTAATGTTTTTCCATTATCATCTAAAAGTTCTATAACTACTTTATTTGTGCGATTGGCATAAAGACCTACAATAGGAACCCTGTGAGCAGTAGTAAGTTCATCTACAGTACCTGAAACATCTGTAGCTTTGCTGTCGCCTTTTACAGTTACCTTTACTTTGCATTTTTCTGCTGTGTTAAAAAGGGCAAGGGCTGTAAGAGGAGAATCTCCATAAGCATTAATGATAATATCGGAGTCTTTGAGGCTGTCAAATGTATAATCCCCACTGTCCAGAACCTTTTGAATTTCTGCGTCAACAGCCAAGGACTGCTGGACTCTGTCGGTTTCTGTAGAGATAGTAGACGTGAAATCTACATTCTTAAGAACGGAATAAGTATTTTCATCTCCCAGATTAATCGTTTCCCCCTTTTCGTTTACAACAGTTTCCTGTTCTTTTTCGTTGTTACATCCAAAAAGAGTGAAGCTCATGGAAACAACTAATAGGATGCTAAGTAATTTCTTCATGTTATCCTCCTGAAAATTGTATATGTTGTAATTCATAAAAATACATCATATTATAATAATAAAAAAATGTGATAAAATTGCAAGAAAAAATCCTGGAAATCTATAGTGATAGGATTCCCAGGATGTAAAAATTTAGTATCGTAATATAATATCTTAATTGGCAAGTTGTCGGATAATGCCGACAATCTTTTCTACTCCGCCGGTTCCTGAAGCATGTTCCATGGCATGTATGTAATCGGTCTTATTGCCATATACTTTATTTACCATATCTATCAAGTCTTTGGCAGTGGCATTTTCCTCGTCCAGAACTTCACTGAATCCCTGCTTCTGGTAAGATTCTGCGTTCAAAACCTGATCTCCGCGGCTTACAGCCTTTGGTAATGGGATTAAAATATTAGGTTTGTGCAAAGCGGAAATTTCGCAGATCGAATTAGCTCCGGCTCTGGAAATAATTAAATCTGCCATTGCAAAAAAATCTTTCATCTCTTCGCTTACATATTCAAATTGAGCATATCCGGCAGTTCCCGCAAGATTTTCGTCCAGTTTACCCTTGCCGCACAGGTGGGCGATCTGAAAATTCTTTAATAATTCAGGCAATGCTTCACGAACCAGTCGGTTAACGTTTTCAGCCCCAAGGCTTCCGCCGGTAACCATAATTACGGGCTTGTTGGCTGTGAAATTACATATATCCAGCGCAGTGATTTTGTTGCCCTGAAAAAGTTCCTGACGAATAGGAGAACCGGTATGCACTGCTTTACTGCCGAGATATTGTGCTGTTTCAGGAAAATTGTGACAGACCTTGGTAGCTTTTTTTATTGCAAGTTTATTTGCCAGTCCTGGTGTCATATCGGATTCGTGGATAACTACCGGAATCCTGTATTTATGTGCCGCAAAAACTACGGGAACAGTAACAAAACCGCCCTTTGAGAATACAACATCAGGTCTGTATGTTCTCATGATTTTTTTTGCTTCAAAGTATCCCTTAATAACACGAAAAGGATCTGAAAAATTTTTCCAGCTGAAGTAACGTCTCAGCTTTCCGGAAGAAATTCCGTAATATTCAAGACCGGCATCTTCCACCAGCTGCTTTTCCATTCCATCATAGGAACCAATGTATTTAATTTCGAAACCGAATTCCTTAAGTTTGGGAATCAATGCTATATTTGGTGTTACGTGTCCGGCAGTTCCGCCGCCGGTCAAAATAATTTTTTTCATTTTAAACTCCTGCTTGACAATGTTGCGGCAAATCAGCCGCGGTTCACCTCTTATTTGTTATAGATATCAATCTGCTTTTCTATTGTTTCAGAATCATCACCGTTTAAAACCATATTAATTAGGTCTGTAGCATGTGAAACGGATTCTTCATCCTGCAATACGACCGATAAAGGTTTTGAAGGACCGTACCATGTTGTTGTTTCCGTGGAGGATGTTCCGGTAACGCTAAAGGACATAATATTCCAGCCGTCATAATTTTTGTTCCCTGCAATCTGTGTCTGGAGAGAAACCATAGATGAAATATCTATATCCGTTGAGAAACTATCCTGAATTGCATTGACAATACTGCTATAGTTCAGCAGTGTTGAGCCGGACAGTAATTTGTCTGCCATTGCCTGCAATACCTTAACCTGATTTTTGTTACGCTGCATATCTCCGGAACCGAATGAATGACGTTCCCGGGCGAAGGTGAGAGCCGTAGCTCCGTCCATTTTCATTTTGCCTTTTGTATAAGTATATGTCTTACGTTCGCCGGTATCTTCATCGCCGTAGGAGGCGTAAGTTTTGGTACTGAATGCGGTGTCTACATCTACAGTGATACCGCCCAGTTCATCAATTAAATCTGCAAAACCGGTAAAGTTTAATTTTACATAATGATATCTGTCTTCAGGAATATTGATGTTATAAAGTGATTGTAATGTATCCATCAAAGCGTCATTGCCTGCATGCCAGCTTACTTCCTGAGCCCAGCCCCAGTCACTGGAAGTCAGATCCTGTCCCTGGCTGTTATAAGCGACGCCGTTGCCGTACAGACCAACATGTGTAAGTTTATCATAAGAGTTTGGTGCTACGCTTTTTGCCTGTATTGGTACATAATAATCCCTTGGGGTTGAAACCATTAATACATTAAATGTTTTTGGATTTATTATTGCTAAAATGTTCGTGTCTGAACGTCCGGTTAATTCGTCTGACATCTCGCCAAAGGTATCGTTGGCAGAAACGAAAACAACGAATGGCTTGTCGGAAACTTTGCTGCCGGACATTCTTTGAAGAGGTGCAATCAAATAAATGAGTGTCAGAAGTAGTATTATTACTATTATTGATATGACCTTGCCTGCACGCTTAACATTAAGAGAACCGCGCTGCTCCATGGAAAAAACAACTGCAAGTAATATAACAAGAATAGCGATAATGCCTGCCAGTATAGGTGTAGTAATAAAGTACAGCCTTTTATACAAAATAAGTCCGACGAATACTACGGAAGCTATTAGCTGGATAACTGCAAGAACGGCGCCCAAAACGGAGCTTCTTCTTAATTTAGAAGAATTATCTTTGGCAGAATTTTTTGATTTTTTGCCGGAAGATATGTTTCTTGATTCAGAACTGTAGCCGTAATACCCTTTTTTGGCACCGGAATCCGAAAATTGTTTTTTACTCATATGTACCTCCTGATAAATTTAACCAATAAAAGTTTTTCACATTTATTAAAATTCATATTGATGTGCATAATAAAAGTGTGTGCTCATTATACTACATAATTAAAAAAAAACAAATAGCCACTTGCGCCCAAAGTTCCCATTAATTGACAAATAATAGTGGCTTTGGTAAAATTATCATATATTATGGGCTGAAGTTATGTTGACTGATACAGAGTGAGGGCTGAGATCATTGGATTGAGTTTTTGGGTATACTAAAATTAGCTTGTTATTATAGGAGAAAAAATGAGACAGTCAAGAGCATTTAGAAGAATTATAGTTTTATTGTTACTGGCAATTGTAATTGTTGCTCAGACACTTATATTCTGGCACTTCTGGGATACACAGTACAGTGAAGGAATGTCAAGGGAATTCTTCTTTAAAGGCCATATGGTCTTATTATTTGTATATGCATTAATGTTTACATTATTCTGTAATGTTTATGGTGCATTTAAATTAGGGAGTCTGCAATATTCCAATATTGTATTCTCTCAGATTTTAGCGTTGTTTTTTACAAACCTGATTATATATTTACAGATTTCCTTATTGTCATTAAAAATGGTTAATCCGGCTCCCATTATAGGAATGAGTTTTGACAATGTGTTATGCTGTCTTATATGGTGCGGGATTGCAATGGGAGTGTACAGGTGGCTGTATCCTCCAAGGGATCTTCTGCTGATATACAGCGATAGGGACCCGGATAATCTGGTAAAGAAAATTGAAACACGTAAGGATAAATATATTATTAAGGAATCAGTACACTGTGATGAGGGCGATGAAAAAATAAGAGCGGCAATCAGACATCACCAGTCGGTTCTGCTTTGTGATATTCCTAGTGGAAAACGTAATCAGATAATTAAGTATTGTTATATGCACGATAAGAGAGCGTATATTACGCCAAAGCTTTCGGATATTATTATTATTGGTGCAGAGCAGAATAATCTGTTTGATTCTCCTCTGCTTGTTACAAAAATAAGAGGATTAAAATGGGAAGCTGCCTTTATCAAGAGATTAATTGATATGGTGGTATCGTTGATTCTCTGCGTGCCCACAGTCATTGTGACCATTATCGTTGCTATTGGAAATCTTATATGGGACAGAGGACCGGTTTTTTATACACAGCCAAGGCTTACAAAAAATGGCAAGGTATTTAAAATATTAAAATTTCGCAGCATGAAGGTTGATTCAGAAAAAAATGGTGCCAGACTGGCAACAAAGGATGATGACAGAATAACAAAGGTTGGAAAAGTCTTAAGAGCTACACATCTGGATGAACTCCCGCAAGTATTTAATATTTTAATGGGACAAATGTCTGTGGTAGGACCGAGACCGGAGAGACCGGAGATTGCAAAAGAATATGAACAGGACATACCAGAGTTCAGATTCAGACTTAAGGTTAAGGCTGGGCTTACGGGATATGCCCAGGTATACGGAAAATATAATACAACTCCTTATGATAAGCTGAAGCTTGATTTGTATTACATCCAGCACTATAAATTATGGACGGATATTCAGTTAATATTAATGACGTTTAAAATTATGTTTTTGAAAGAAAATACAGAGGGTGTGGACAAGAATCAGAAGACAGCCAAGCTTGAAAAAAAGTCAGATACCCCGAAGAAATAAAGGTGGAACGTATGGCAGAAAATTATTCGGTATTGATGTCAGTTTATTATAAGGAAAAACCTGAATATTTGAAGGCTGCCATAGACAGCATATTGAATCAGTCTGTAAAGACAAATGATTTTGTGCTTGTGTGTGACGGCCCACTAAATAAAGGCCTGGATAAAGTTATTGCAGATTATGTAAGAACAGCTCCAGGCTTGTTCAATGTTTACAGACTTTCTCAAAACCTAGGATTGGCGAAAGCATTAAATCATGGGATATTACAGTGCAAAAATGAGCGGATTGCAAGAATGGACAGTGATGATATCAGTGCGCCGGACAGAATGGAAAAGCAGCTTAAGGCAATGCGGGAGCGGGATGCAGATATCGTAGGGGCTAATATAATAGAATTTACAGGGAATATTGAAAATACCGGGAGCACAAGAACAGTTCCGGAAAACAATGATGATATAATTAAGTTTGCAAAAAAGAGAAGTCCATTCAACCATCCTACAGTAATGTACAAAAAATCAGCAGTGATTCATGCAGGTTTTTATGAAGATTACAGATATTTTGAAGATTATAATCTTTGGACAACAATGCTTTTAAAAGGTTATAAGGGATACAATATACAGGAAAATCTGCTTTATATGAGAGCAGGGCAGGATATGTACAAAAGGCGGGGCGGTTTCAATTACGTTAAGTGTATCTTTCGATTTAAAAATCATTTAAGAAAAGCAGGATTCATCTCATGGGGGACATTTTTTATTGCCGCTTTTGGACATTCTCTTGTAAGTGTTATTCCCAATGGAATGAGGACAGCAGTTTATTCAAAGGTTTTAAGGAAAAAACAGGATTAAAATATAGTTTAGGATAAAGAATGGATCATGAAAAAAAGTATTTTAAAAATTTGTTTTAAACCCTTATCGTTTATTAACAAATTAATAAAAAAAGACAACAGCCTCATATTTTTTTATTCCAATCTGGGATTTCGGGACAATGTGAGAGCTTTTTATGAATATTTAATTGAAAACAATTATAATGATAAATTTAAAATAGCAGTAAGTATTAACGACTATGAAGATTATGAAAAAAATGCGCCTGCAAATGTTACTTTTATGAGTAACAGGAAAGGCATAAAAACATTTATGAAAGCAAAATATGCATTTTACTGCTTTGGAAAATATCCAATTAAACCGGCTAAAAATCAAATGGTAGTTAATTTGTGGCATGGAACACCATTAAAGAAAATAGGAAACCTTGAAAAAGGACTTGAAAACATAGATTACAATTTTTTCACGTCGGTAATTACTACATCGCCTATGTATAAACCGATTATGGCGAAAATCTTTGGGTGCAGTGAACGCAATGTGAAAGTTTTCGGAAATCCAAGAAATGATGAAATGTTTAAAGAAAATAGGCTGATAGATGACTATATCAGGGGGAAAAACAGCAAAGTGATTGTGTGGCTTCCTACTTATAGAGAATATGATGATGATTTCACCGTTTCTGTATTGAATGAGAATCATATGCAGCAGTTAAATAATTTTCTCGAAAAAAATAACTGCAAACTTATTATAAAACTTCATCCGCTGCAAAAGGCTGATGCCCATAGTATCAATCATACAAATATAGAGTTTGTGACACAGAAGCAGCTAAGTGACACGAATTCAACCGTATACACACTGCTCAGGAATGCAGACGGACTGATTACAGATTATTCCTCTGTATATTTTGATTATATGCTTCTTGACAGACCTATAGCGTTTGCCGTGGAAGATATAGAGCAGTACAAAGCCCGTCGTGGGTTTATTTTTGATAATCCGAAAGAATATATGCCGGGTATGGAAGTTCGTGATTTAAATGATATTAAGAACTTTATAACAAGCATTGTAACGAATAAAGATGCATATAAAGAGCAGAGGCATAGGGTAAATGAACGGATTAACTACTATAAGGATGGAAATAACTGCAAGAGGATTGCAGAGTATTTTATAAAATAGCAGGAGACAGCCAATGAATGTTTCAGCAATAAAAAATAAATTAAAAAAGAACAAAATAGTAAAGCTTTGCAGAACGGTTGTATTTCCAAAGCCATATCCAAAGTATTATGAAAAATGTGCAGTGGATCAAAAGACTATTATGTATGAGTCGTTTTATGGAAAAGGAATGACCTGCGGCCCGAATGCGATCTTTAAGGAAATATTTCATAATGATAAGTATTCCGAATACAATCATGTGTGGGTTTATAATAACGTAAATGACTGGAAGAGAAAATTTGATGAATATGGGAAAACTTCCAATGTTAAATTTGTAAAAATTAAAAGCCGTGATTATTATCGGTATCTGGCAAGTGCAGGGTATCTGATTAACAACAGCACATTTCCGGCATGTTTTACAAGGAAGCCGGACCAGACGTATATTAACACATGGCATGGAATTCCATTAAAGCTTATGGGATATGAAATGCCAAATGGAAATATTGAAGTTGCAAACACAGAAAGGAATTTCCTTCAGGCAAGTTTTTTACTTTCCCCTAATTCTCATCACACAAAGATGTATACTGAATCATATAAGCTGGATGGAATTTTTGAAGGAAAGATTATAGAGACCGGGCAGGCGAGGACAGACACCATTTTTCGTGCAGATAAAAAAGAAGTTTTAGCTAAGCTGGCATCAGACGGAGTGGATATTGATTTCAATAAAAAAGTCATTATGTATGCCCCTACATGGAAGGGAGAAAATTTCTCCAATCCACAGGCAGATGTTAATGAATACGAGAGAATTTATGAAACAATACAGTCGTCAGTGGATACAGGGAAAGTTCAGGTTTTCATAAAACCCCATCAGGCTGTTTATGACAGGATAAGACAGGGTTCCCAAGAACTGGCAAAGCATATGATAAGTCCTAAGATGGATACCAATGAAGTGCTTTCCGTGGTTGATATTCTTATATCTGATTATTCAAGTATTTTCTTTGATTTTCTTGTGACGGACAGACCGATTATGTTTTATATTCCGGATTTGGAAGAATATGAGAAAAACCGTGGAATGTATATGACAGTAGAGGAACTTCCGGGACCGGCGACAGACAACCTTGATGAATTGTGTCAGTGGCTTAATAATCCCGAAGAAGCGGTTGCGGAAAGGGCTGAAAATTACAGAGAATTAAAGAACAAGTTCTGTAAATATGATGACGGCAGAGTTTCAGAGAGAATTGTAAATGCAATATTTAATAATGATTTTAGTAACGTCAATGTAATTGATACAAAGACGGAAAAGAAAAGGATTTTCATTTCTCTTGGAAGGGCGTTACAGAATGGAATAACCCATTCTTTTTTAAGTCTGCTGAATAATATTGATTATAATAAATATGACGTGACAGCATATCTGTACGAAGCGGTGGCACCGGA
>JAUUNJ010000064.1 GCA_030844625.1 Roseburia sp.
AAGACAACTTTAACAGTAAATGTAAAGGGAAGTTCTGTACAGCCTACAGAAGCACCGACAACGGCAGCACCGACAACACCGGCTCCAACACAGTCAGATGTCGATTCCGGTATTGCAAAACCATTTGGCATGGTAGTTGGAAACCCTTCAAACGGCACAGTCAGTGTTGTATGGGGAAGAGGTAATATTGATTCATATAATGTATATATTGATGGAAAACAAGTGGCATCAAAAGTAGGATGCGGTTATTATGAATATAGCGGATACGCACAAGGAACACACCAAGTGTCTGTTACAACAGTAAGTGGAAACAAAGAGTCCGAAAAGACAACTATGAGTGTAACAGTTGCGGCAGGTGCTTTAGTACAGCCAACAACACAGCCATCTACAGAAAAACCTACAACGTCTTCAGTATCAAAGCCGGCAGGTGACTATGAAGTGCCGTATATGAGAACGGATATTGCTGAAAGGGACGATAAAATGTACCTTCAGTTAAACAATAAGACAAATGGCAGGTTCTCAGATAATCAGATATACTGGTGTGTACTTGGATACAATGAGGCAAAGCAGCTTTGCTACCTAGATACAAACGGAAATTTAATTCCTGCAAATACAGGTATGAATACAATTACAAAGAATGATAGAAAGTGTGCAAACATCTGTCATTCACTTGCAGAAAAAGACTATGTATATCTTCCATCAATTGAATCAGGAAGAATGTATTTAAGTTATGGAGAACCTGTTTACGTTACATTTAACGAGGCGGCAGACGGAAGAATCGGTTATGCAGGACCGGATCTTAACAATACATCAGATCCAAACAGAGATGTATTATTTGAATTTGCAGAATTTACAGTTACAGGTAAAGAATATTGGGGAAATACAACAAGAGTTGATTTCTTTAGTTTCCCAATGGTAACAAGACTTGTGGGAACAGGTGGATTTAATAACAGACCAGGTGATGCTGATACGTATGATAAGGTGGTAGGCGATCTTGGAACAAGAGATGAAGTATTTGCAAAATACCAGGCACAGGCACCTGATGCATGGAAAACACTTGCAGACAGCAAAAGAATCATGGCGCCATGTAAGAGTACATTCAATGAAGGACAGCAGTATGGAAATTACTTTGATGCTTATATCAATGAATTCTGGAATAAATACTCCAGTCAGGATTTAGTATTTAAGTGTGAAGCAGGTACTTTCAGAGGTCATGTAGAAGGCGATAGAATGAGATTTACAAAAGATGGTGACAATGGAACATATTATGTTTACAAGCCGACTACTCAGGACGTATTAGAAGGAAAGGGCAATTTTGATAAAGGTAATTCAACAGAATTAGTTATTGAAGCGCAGCTTTGTGCAGCATTCAACAGAGGTGTTGCAACAGAACCTGAAAATTATGGAAACCCAAATGCATATTACAAGAATAATACATATAACTATTATTCAAAATTCTGGCATGAGAATTCAGTAAACGATTTAGCATACGGATTCTGTTACGATGATGTATTTGACCAGAGTACACTTCTTCACTACACAAATGCAAGAGCACTTATTATTGACCTTAAATGGTAAGAAATATAATAAATTGCGGGTAAGAAACTTTTTATAAGTTGTTCTCTATAATAAATCTAAACCCCCCTGGTTCCAACTGGAACTGGGGGGGTTTTAGTGATAATAAAGTTGCCAATGAGCAGGAAATTTTAGATGTATGCTTCGGTAAGGATATACAATAATATTGACTAAAAACGTTTTTTTGAGTAGGATATATACAATATTATATATTAGAAAAGAGGAAACAAATGAAAAAATTATTAAAAAAATTACTTACAGCAGCATTATGCATTAGTTTGGTATTGGCTACGTCAATGTTGTCGTCAAACACAAAAGTTGATGCATCAGCCCAAAAAGTAAAATTAAGCAAAAAGACGGTTACTATTAATGGTGGAAAATCTAAAAGTGTTAAACTTAAAAATGTAAATAAGAAAGTTACATGGAAAGTTACGAAAGGTAAGAAAAACGTAACTATAAAGAAAAGTGGAAAGTATAAGAATAAAATTAAGATTACCGGAAAGAAAAAAGGAACTGCTACAATTAAAGCGACTTATAAAAAGAAAACATATAAAATCAAAGTGACTGTAAAAAGCAATGCTGCCACCAATAATAAGCAGAATAATCAGCCAGCAAAGGGAGAAGATATTTATGCCGGATATTATGTCAATGAGCATAAACTGGCATTTTCAAATAATGCATTCCAGATATCTAATGCTGATATATCATTTGGAGCGGTAAATAACAATGATTTCGCTTATACAGTTACTGAAGATGGAACAACAATTGTAAGTGGTGCTTCATGGCGTTATTATTCTGAAGAAATAAACTGCGTAGAGATTTTAAATACGATTAAGCCTAAAAATATGAGTGGTTGGTTTGCAGATTTATGGAACCTTACGCAGATAAAAGGTCTTGAAAAAGTAGATACATCAAATGTAACAAAAATGGATGGTACATTTGCTTGGTGCGGTTCGCTGACGAATATAGATATATCCAAGTTTAATACGTCCAAAGTACAGAGTATGAATTATATGTTTTTTAACTGTGGTTCGCTGACAAAATTAGATGTATCTAAGTTTAACACATCAAAGGTGCAGAGTATGAAATCTATGTTTAGTTTCTGTAGGGCGTTGACGAATATAGATTTATCCGGGTTTGATACGTCAAAAGTGCAGAGTATGGAGAACATGTTTAACTGTTGCTTTTTATTAGAGAAAATAGATGTATCTAAGTTTAATACGTCCAAAGTACAGAATATGAATTATATGTTTTCAAATTGTAGTAACTTGAAAGAATTAAACCTGAGTAGTTTTGACACAATTTCGACACGTTATATGAATAGTATGTTTGAGTCTTGCAGTGAGTTAAAAACGATAACATACGGTAATAAATTTACAAACTATAATTTGGTTTCAAATAATAATATGTTTGAAAATTGCCCGGCAAACAGACCGGTTTGGTATACAGAATAAAACAGAACATTTCAGATAATGAATCAGGTGCAGAGAAAAATTGTGAAAAGATTGTAGAATAGTTTTATATATGATATTATAAAACTATATGTAAGGCGTATTTATTTAAAATGGGGGACGAGATAAATACCATACGAACCAGTAATTTATAATATACAGAAACAAAGGCTGAAGCGTCTCCTGTTACGGAAGTAGCAGGAGATTTTTGTTTTTGAAAGTGGAAAATATACTCAGATTAATATTTTCATTGGTCCCCTAAAAAAATAATAACATGCAAAAAGGAGGAAAGGAGGAAATAAAAAAGGCATGTATAATATAATCATAAAAGATAACAACAAGAAATAAGGGAGGATTAACATGAAAAATAACAAAATAGGAAGCAGTAAATTAAAGGCAGGATTTGCAATAGGACTGATGGTAATGCTGCTGGTTACGAGTTTAGCTGCAGAGGGGATTACAAATAAAATAAAAGCAGATACAAATGAAGTGTTGAAAAATAATGGGACAGCGTATACAAACATAGAGGGTAAGGTGATAACATGGCTGGGTACTTTGACAGAGATGGCGATTGTTTCAAGTTCAACATTTACATGTAATGTTAACATGAATATTACCGGACCAAATTTCTATGTTTCAGACAGTTATTATACATATGGACCATATCAGAATGAAAAAAAGTATGCATATATAAATATGGAAAAACTGGATAGCGGAACAACAGATTCTCTGGTTTTACAGGGATTAGAAAACGCATATATAGAATATGCAAGCATTACCTTTACGGAATATGGAGATTGTGACAAGCCAGGTATTGTTGTTGTGAAAAGTCCTAAATCTTCATGGCTCTGCTCTACGCTCACATGGAACAATCAGCCGGAAATAGATGAAAAAGAATGGGGAAGTGCACAATGTAGTGGAATTTCAGGCTCAAAGATTGAAATTGATATAACGGAATGGGCACGTAATGTTGTCAGCGGCACAGTGGAAAATAATGGACTTGTGTTAATGCAGAAAAATAGAGGAACAATGAACGGATTTTATGGATTTAAACATACGGATGAGAGTAATTATCCGGAAGTCTGCATACAGTATAGGACAATTGTAAATAATTAAAAGATATAGTGTCTCCTGTTACGGAAGTAACAGGAGATGTTTGCTCTATTGGAATGTCCCATAAGTTAGGATTTTAAAACTAACTTATGGGCATTTTAATGTACAAAGAGTGGTTTATTATTTGGTGTTAAAATAATATGTCCTCAATTGTTTTATCTGTGGTATACTAACATAAGTTACAAATGTTTTTCAAAAAAGGAGTAAATGAATGAAACTGATATCATGGAATGTTAATGGAATCCGTGCCTGTGTGAATAAAGGTTTTATGGATTTTTTTAATGAAATAGACGCAGATATATTTTGCATACAGGAATCTAAAATGCAGGAGGGACAATTGGTACTGGATATGCCGGGGTATTATCAGTATTGGAATTATGCAGAAAAAAAAGGCTATTCAGGTACAGCAATTTTTACTAAGAAAGAGCCTGTTAGTGTAAGCTATGGCATCGGAATAGAAGAGCATGACCGGGAAGGCCGTGTAATTACATTAGAGTTTGAAAAGTTTTATATGATTACCTGCTATACGCCAAATTCTCAGAATGAACTTAAGAGACTGGATTACAGAATGCAATGGGAGGACGATTTTAAGGCGTATTTAAAAGAATTGGAAAAAACAAAGCCAATTATTCTATGCGGAGATTTAAATGTGGCACACAAGGAAATTGACCTTAAAAATCCGAAGACCAATCGAACAAATGCCGGTTTTACAGATGAAGAAAGAGCAAAAATGACAGCTTTGCTGGAAGATGGATTTATCGATACATTTCGATATTTTTATCCTGATGACGAGGGGAGATATAGCTGGTGGTCCTATCGGTTTAAAGCAAGAGAAAAGAATGCAGGATGGCGTATCGACTATTTTATTGTGTCAGAAGCATTGAGGGACAGGCTGGAATCGGCAGATATACACAAAGATATCATGGGGTCAGACCACTGCCCGATTGAATTACAAATCAGACTTAACGAAGAGTGAACAATAATGATGAAGAATGAACAGTGAAAAGAGGAAAAGTCAACTCTTAATTCTTTACTTTTCCTTGTTAACTATTCATTACAGAGAGAGAAAGGTTTCAATATGAATTTTACACATTTGCATGTCCATACAGAATACAGCCTGTTGGACGGTTCAAGTAAAATTAAAGAAATTACGAAGAGAGCGGCAGAATTGGGAATGAATAGTCTCGCTATTACAGACCACGGTGTCATGTATGGTGTTATAGACTTTTATCGTGCAGCCTTGGATAATGGAATTAAGCCGATTATCGGATGTGAGGTTTATGTGGCTCCCGGTTCCCGCTTTGACAAAGAGGCAAATTCAGGGGAGGACAGATATTACCATTTGATTTTGCTGGCAGAAAATAACAAGGGATATGAAAATCTTTGTAAGATTGTATCTAAAGGATTTGTAGATGGTTTTTATTATAAACCGCGAGTAGACTATGAAGTTTTACAACAATTTCACCAGGGTATTATCTGCTTAAGTGCCTGTCTTGCAGGAGAAGTGCAGAGATATCTGGCGCGAGGAGACTATGAGAATGGCAAGGCTGCCGCATTACGATATGTTGATATTTTTGGAAAAGAAAATTATTTTTTGGAATTGCAGGATCATGGAATCCCGGAACAGAGAACCGTAAATCAGCAGCTTTTACGCTTAAGTCAGGATATAGGGATAGATTTGGTCTGTACCAATGATGTTCACTATACTTTTGAGGATGATGTGGAGGCGCATGATATTCTTCTCTGTATTCAGACCGGAAAGAAAAAGGCTGACGAGGACAGAATGCGTTATGAAGGCGGACAGTACTATCTGAAGTCTCCGGAGGAAATGGCACAACTTTTTAAGTATGTACCGCAGGCGTTGGAGAATACCCAGAAGATTGCGGACAGATGTAATGTTACTTTTGAATTCGGAGTGACAAAGCTCCCTAATTTCGAGGTGCCGGAAGGGTATACACCATGGACTTATTTAAAGGAACTGTGTGAAAACGGACTTCGCAGAAGATATCCGGTTTTTCGGGGAGAAAAAGATGGGCATTGCACTTTAAGTAAAGAAGAATTAAAAGAGAGACTGGCTTATGAATTAAACACAATTAAAGATATGGGGTATATTGAATATTTCCTGATTGTGTGGGATTTTATTCACTATGCCAAGTCTAATGGAATTGCTGTAGGGCCGGGAAGAGGTTCGGCTGCGGGAAGTATTGTTTCTTATTGTCTGGAAATAACAGATATTGAACCCATGCGTTATAATCTGCTCTTTGAGCGGTTCTTAAATCCTGAGCGTGTATCCATGCCTGATATTGACGTGGATTTTTGTATTGAGAGACGGCAGGAAGTGATTGATTATGTGGGCAGAAAATATGGAAAGGATCATGTGGCGCAGATTGTTACATTCGGAACTTTAAAGGCAAAAGGCGTAATCCGTGATGTGGGGCGTGTGCTCGATATGCCATATGCTCAGTGCGATGAAATTGCAAAAATGGTTCCAAAAGAACTTAACATTACGCTGGATGATGCATTGAAACAAAATAGAGAGTTAAAGGCATTATATGACAGTGATGAACAGGTAAAATATTTAATTGATATGTCCAGAAGGCTGGAAGGGCTGCCGCGTCATGCTTCTATGCATGCGGCAGGCGTAGTTATCTGCGGAAAGCCTGTGGACGAATATGTGCCTTTATCGAGGGCAGCAGATGGTTCCATAACTA
Source organism: Roseburia sp. (assembly GCA_030844625.1). Classification (GTDB taxonomy): domain Bacteria; phylum Bacillota; class Clostridia; order Lachnospirales; family Lachnospiraceae; genus Eubacterium_G. Next base: position 6,851 of record JAUUNJ010000064.1, read on the forward strand.
CCCAGTATATTATGACAACGCTGGAAGAACTGGGTCTGTTAAAGATGGACTTTCTGGGACTTAGGAACCTGACGGTAATTCAGAATACGGAAAGGTTTATAAAAAAGAACAGAGGAATTGAGTTAGATTTAGACAAAATAGATTACAATGACAAAAAAGTATTAGATTACATAGGAACCGGTAATACGGAAGGGATTTTTCAGTTGGAAAGTGGTGGAATGAAAAGTTTCATGAAAGAGTTAAAGCCGGAAAGTCTGGAGGATATTATTGCAGGAATTTCCCTTTACCGTCCTGGACCAATGGACTTTATTCCGAAATATCTGGAAGGAAAAAACAACAGGGAAAGGGTGACCTATGACTGCCCTCAACTGGAACATATACTGGAACCTACTTATGGGTGTATTGTATATCAGGAACAGGTTATGCAGATTGTACGTGATCTGGCAGGATTTTCTATGGGAAGAAGTGATAATCTTCGTCGAGCCATGTCAAAGAAAAAACAGGGCGTTATGAATAGTGAGCGTCAGATATTTGTTTATGGTGATGAAAAAGAGGGCGTTAAAGGCTGTGTAAATAATGGAATCAGTGAGGATGTTGCCAATAAAATTTATGATGAAATGATTGATTTTGCAAAGTATGCTTTTAATAAGTCTCATGCTGCTGCATATGGGGTTGTTGCATATCAGACTGCATATCTTAAATATTATTATACAGCAGAGTTCATGGCGGCAATGCTTACATCTGTCATGGATATATCCAGTAAGGTGGCAGAGTATGTATATTCCTGCCGTTCCATGGGAATAAAAATATTGCCGCCGGACATTAATGAAGGTGAAAGTGGATTTTCCGCACAGGGTAATGATATAAGATATGGTCTTACTGCAATTAAAAATGTAGGTAAAGCAATTATTGACAATATTGTGGCTGAGAGAGAAACACATGGGAAATACAAGGATTTAGAGGATTTTATTACAAGAACATCCGGTCTTGGGGTTAACAAGCGTGCCATTGAGAACTTTATAAAAGCAGGTGCATTTGATTCCTTAAATGCTACAAGAAAACAGATGATGATGGTTTACATTCAAATTATGGACGGTGTAAATCAGGAAAAGAAAGATGCTATGGCAGGACAGATTACATTATTTGATTTCGCAGATGAGGAAGCAAAGCAGACCTATAAAGTACAGATGCCGGATGTGGGAGAATACAGTGACGATCAGAAATTAGAATTTGAAAAAGAGGTCATTGGAATTTATGCCAGTGGACATCCTCTTCAGGCACAGGAGGTAAAATGGCGCAAGCATATTACCAATATGTCCATTGATTTTGCGGAACCGGAGGAGGAAGAAGAGCCAAAGGTTAAGGATAAAAGCAAAGTGACCGTTGGAGGCATTGTCAGTGCAATAACAAAGAAATTTACCAAGTCAGGTCAGCAGATGGCATTTGTGACCTTGGAGGACCTGGTTGGTACCGTAGAGATTATAGTATTTCCAAGGCAGTTTGACAGGAACAGGGCAAGTATTGTGGAAGGCAGGAAACTGTTTATTACCGGAGAGGCGAACATAGAGGAGAATGCAGCAGGTAAAGTAATTGCAAATAGTATAACAGAGTTTGAGCAGATGCCTTCGGAATTATGGATTGCATTTAAAGATAAAGAAACATATATATCAGCAGAGTCTGAATTATTAAAACTTTTGCTTCAGCATAAGGGATATGACAAAGTTATGATTGCTCTGGCAAAAGAGAGACAGAGGAAAGCATTGCCGGTAGAATACAGGGTAGATGCCAATGAACAGTTCATAGAGGAACTGAAAGGACTGTATGGAAAGGACTTTGTGAAGTTATGCTAGAATAGTAAAAAGTAGACAATGGAGACATCAAGCGTACCGGTAAAGGCGGGGAAAGACAGAAGGGTGAAGAATGATGAGCAATATAAAAACAATTGGAGTGCTGACCAGTGGAGGTGACGCGCCGGGAATGAATGCGGCAATCAGGGCTATAGTTAGGACTGCAATTGCTGAAGGCAAAAACGTAAAAGGAGTCAGATGGGGATATGAAGGTCTTATGAAAGGCGATATCGTGGATCTGGACGTGGATAGTGTTTTTGGAATTAATCAAAAGGGCGGTACAATTTTATATACCAGCCGCAGTGAAGAATTTAAAACAGAAGAAGGAATGAAAAGGGCAGTTAATACAATTAAGGAAAATGGAATGGATGCTTTAATTGTCATCGGAGGTGACGGTTCTTTCAGAGGAGCCAGAGCACTGTCCCAAAAAGAGGTTCCGGTTATTGGAATACCGGGAACAATAGATATGGATATTCCATGTACGGATTACACTATAGGCTTTGATACTGCCGCTAATACGGCAATGGAAGCAATTGATAAAATAAGTGATTCTTCCACATCCCATGGCAGATGCAGTGTCATTGAGGTTATGGGCAGAAAAGCGGGTTATATTGCCTTGTGGGCAGGCATGGCCAGTGGTGCTGATGATATTATCATTCCTGAAAAATGGAATGGTGATTATAATGCATTGATGGAGCATATTTTGGAAAGAAGGGCTCAGGGGAAAAATAATCATATTATTGTTGTGGCAGAGGGAGTGGAAGATTCTCCAAGTCTGGCTGAAAAAATAAAAAAGTGTACGGGAATTGAATCCAGAGTTTCGGTGTTAGGATATATTCAGAGAGGTGGAAATCCTACTGCGACGGACAGAATGTATGCTTCCTTTATGGGAGCATATGCTGTGGAAATCCTTTGTAATGGAAAGAAAAACAGGATTGTAGCTATGAATAATGGAAAGTTTGTAGACTATGATATTGATAAAGCTTTGGGCATGAGCAAAAAGATTAACAGTTTTCAGTATGAGCTTAGTTTAAAATTGTCAAAATAAAGGATAAGTGTGATGAAAAGTAAAGGAAATAATGTTAAATATAATTCGACGCATATGATTATATACGGATTTTTGGCTGCCATATTATTAGGTTCGCTTATTCTTATGCTTCCGATATGTTCGGCAAACGGGCGGTGGACGGACTTTCTTACTGCATTGTTTACTTCCACAACTTCCGTTTGTGTGACGGGTCTTGTGGTGGTTCCTACATATGCATATTGGAGTATTTTTGGAAAAATAATAATCTTAATTCTTATTCAGCTAGGGGGATTGGGGATTATATGCTTTACGATCGGATTTTTGGTTTTTACAGGAAGACGTATTTCCTTAAAAGAGAGAAGGCTTATACAAGAGTCATATAATTTGGATTCCAGTCAGGGAATCATAAGAAACATAAGAAAAATTTTTGGTATAACATTTCTTTTTGAAGTGATAGGAGCGGTGGTGTATAGTCTGCGATTTATTCCGGCTTATGGAGTGGTAAAAGGGATCTGGTACTCCATATTTCATTCTGTATCTGCTTTCTGCAATGCGGGAGTGGACATTTTAGT
>JAUUNJ010000065.1 GCA_030844625.1 Roseburia sp.
AGCCAATCCCTGAGTAGATTTTCTGACAGTATAAATGTTCATTCTATTGGTTCCTGCACCGATAACACCACGCAGACCTGCTGTTCCGAATTCAAGCTCTGTATAAAATCTGTCTTCAATTTCTTTTTCATCGTCTTTAATTGCTTCCAGTTCCGCTTTTGTTTCCGCATCATAATATGGATTTGTTAACCATTCATTATATAATTCTTTGTAGCTCATATTGCACCTCCAAAGTTTATTTTTTCATTTGGAATAATTATAATACAAAACATCTGCAATTGGAATAATAAAAAAACATTTTCAGTGCTTTTTTTAAATGTTTTCAATAAAATTCCATCGCAAATCCTCCTGTTTTTGAAATTGTTTTAATTTATCCTCATTTTTTTCAGAATACCATGCCTTATTTGAATTGTAATAATAATTTATTATTTTCCAAAATTTTTCAGGGTAACGGAACATGATTTTCAACATTTTATATTCTGAGGATGAAATCATGCGCTGGCTGTCATAAATATCTAAAATTTTTTTCCCGATTTCCAGATTCCAGTTATTTTTTTCCATGATTTTTCTCAAAAAATCATATAAATCCTGTATCTGTGGAGCATAATTGATTTTCATCATATTGATCATTACTGTTCTTTCTCCGTCCAATAAAATATTATGATGATTGTAACTTCCATGATTTAAGGACTTATTTCTTAAAGCTGTCTCATATTCCTCCCCATATTCAGATTTTTTCAATTCCTCCAATGCAGATATTGCCTGAGTGTTATATGAACCAATAATTTTTTGCAGTGAAATTTCAAAATAGTTTTTATTTTTTCGTTTTTTTATATAGTTTTTTATTCTGATGATTTCTTTGTTATGCCTTTCAAATGACTGCAGCATATTCTCTCCCGGATGAAATCCCTTGTCTTCCTGCCATAACATTTCCGTATTTTTGCAGCATTTATGGAATTTCCCCAATTGCTCTGTTCCTAAACATATATGTTTCATGTTATTTATATTACATTCTTCTCCCTCAAACCACCTTTTTAATATATAAGTATATCCATCTTCGCTGACAGATATAAACTTTCCTTCTTTATTTTCAATTACATAGTCCGTGTGGAAACCTGAATTTTCCAGATAATTGTACAAAATCTTCATGGTGACCATTTTTTCATTACTGTTATTATACTCCTGAAGAATATATTTACCCGTAGATGTATCACACCCATAATTTCCTTTGGTCCTGTATGTTCCTTTTATTTCCAGATTATATTGTTCCAGTACCCCCAATGACTTCTCGTTCATTCTCTGCCCCTCCCATACGTCTTTACCGCATTATGGCAGGCTGACTTCTATTTACTGCAGTTTTCAGAAAGTTTCATTTGCCCATAATGCTGCATATATCAGTAATACTTGTGTATTTAAACATATGAATATCAAAATAAAGATAGAACAACAAATAATATACAAAAATAACTTTTCCAAACATACACTTTCCTTCTAATCCGGAATTAGTTTCTTTGCTTCTTTTATTAAATTTTCATGGGTATTAAACTGGGGATCGCATAATGTCCTTTCAAGAAGTGCATCCAGTATGTCTCCTATAATGGAACCGGTAGGACAACCCATCCCAATTAAATCTTTTCCTGTAATGTTCAGTTCTTTTGTAGAGGTACATATATTGTCTCTCATAATAAGTTCAAACTGTTCACAGGTATATAAATAACCCTCATATCCCTTTTCTTTTCCATAATCACTTTTTCCCTGAAAATCAGCGTATACCAGTTGAAGATATTCTTTATAAATGTCTTTTCCTATCTTGTTTACACTCCGGCGTACCGCTTCCGTTGTGCATCCCTGTTCCGTAGGTCTGTCATCATGACAGGCAATTAATCTGGATGCCGTTTTTATTGTTTTATTATCCATTTTCAAACGTCTCATGATTTTCGGTGCCATTTCACTTCCTGCCAGAGCATGTCCCTTAAAATGAGTCCTCCCATTTTTCTTATCTATGAACATCACATCCGGCTTCGCCACATCATGAAATAATGCTGTCCAACGCATCAGCCTTGTCTTTGGAACATTTTCCACTACTTTTACTGTATGCTCCCCCACATTGTATTTGTGGTATGGTGTATTTTGGGGACATTCCATCATTCTGTCGAACTCGGGCAGTATCACTTTAGTAATTCCTGCGTTATAAGCGGTTATGAGCTTATCCGGATGATCTGATAAAATCAATTTTTCAAGCTCCGTCTGAATTCTTTCTGCACTGATATATTTCAGGGTGGGCGACATTTTTTCTGCCGCCTTCATTGTTTCATTGTCTATTTCAAATCCTAATTGTGCAGAAAACCGAACCGCCCGCAATATTCTAAGAGCATCTTCTCCAAATCTTTCCTCCGGTTTTCCTACACACCTTATCAGCTTCTTTTCAAGATCACCCATTCCGTCAAACGCATCTACAAGCCCCACTGTAGGATTATATGCCATTGCATTAATTGTAAAATCCCTGCGTCTCAAATCTTCAACAAGATCAGCAGTAAACTCTACCGACTCCGGATGTCTGCTGTCATTATACTCACCGTCTATTCTGTAAGTGGTTACTTCGTATCCCACTCCTTTCATCATCACCGTTACTGTTCCATGTTGAATTCCCGTATCCAGGGTTTTATGGAACAGATTTTTTACCTGTTGCGGCAGTGCGGATGTGGTAATATCCCAATCCTGAGGATTTCGGTTTAAAATCGTATCCCGGACACATCCTCCCACTGCAAATGCTTCAAAGCCATTCTGCTCTAATATGCTGATAATCAGTTTCACGCTGTTTGGAATATTTATTTTAAATTCTTTATTTCCGTTATATTGAATCATCTATCAAATCTCCTACTATCTTTTTCCATGTTTTCCCCAAAAGATACTTATCCATTCTCTAATGCCTTATCCATAATGTCTAATGCTCTTTCTAATTTTTTCTCTTCCACAGCGGAATAGTTTATTATAAATTTATGTCTGAATTCTTCTAAATTATTATAGCAATACTCTGAAACGCTGGATATTTTTATATCATGCTCTCTTAAGGTTTTCACAAATTTCTCATCATCCATTTTATCCTTTATTCCCAGAATAAAATGAAGTCCGGCATTTTCTTCCTCAATGGTTACCTTGGAATAAATTGGCGACTGTTTAATGGCATTAATTATCCTGTTCCGATAATCTTTATAATAGTTTCTCATTCGGTTAATGTGTCTCTCGTAATATCCTTTTCTTATAAAATTAGCAAGGGTATATTGCTCAAAACTGGAAACTGTACTGGAATAAAAACCCAGCCTTTTATTGAATTTTCCCATTAATTTATCAGGCAGAACCATATATGCAATTCGAATGGACGGTGCCAGTGTCTTGGAAAAAGTATTCATATAAATTACCCTTCTGCCATCAATTCCAGCCATTGCAGGTATAGGTCTTCCCGAAAATCTAAATTCACTGTCATAATCATCTTCTATGATATAGCTTTTATTTTCGGATGCCCAGTTTAACAACTGATGCCTTCTTCCAACAGGCATAACCCGGCCGGTAGGAAAGTGATGAGAAGGCGAAATATGAACCGCACTCACATTACATCCTTCAAGATCATTGGTATTTAATCCTTCTTTATCAATTCTCAAATGAAGACACTTTACTCCATTGCTCTCATACACTTTCCCAATTTTTTTATATCCCGGGTCTTCCACCGCAATCATTTTATTATGTCCCAGCAATTGGACAATAATACTATATAAATATTCAGTTCCTGCACCAACTATAATATTGTCCGGATTCACATCCATTCCACGAAAATGCTGTAAATGATCTGCTATGGCTTCTCTCAATTCTTTTACCCCATTAGGTGCAGGACTGGTAAGGAATGAATTTTCCTGATCCAGAAGTGTCTGTCTCATTACTCTGGACCATGTGGCAAAAGGAAAACTATCATACATAATATGATTGGAATTAAAATCCACCAACCACTGCTTTTTCTTTTCCTCCGGCTTTTTCCCTGATTTTATTTCAGGCTCTATATACTGCCGATTGACTTTTCCGGCAAAATATCCTTTTTTCTCCTTCGTATAAACATAACCTTCCACCACAAGCTGGGCATAAGCGTTTTCCACTGTGATTACACTGATACCATGATTTCTTGCCATTTCCCGTTTAGACGGAAGTTTTTCCCCTGCCTTTATTTTCCCCCACAGAATATCATCTCTTATACATTTATACAAATATTCATATAATGATATTTTCTCTCTCTTTTCTAAATCATAGGTAAGCATCTTATCCTCTTTCACCCGGACAGGTACTCCTGTCCTGTTCCATAAGTATTGTATCTGGTCTTGAAAAATTATTCTAAAATGGTATTATTAACAAGACCATATGTGAATTATACTTGATAAAATCTGAAAAGTAAACGGAGGTTATCTGGATTATAATCTCTGATTATTATTTATGCTGCTGACTCTTGCAGCAGAATGGAGATAACTATGAAACGTGTTATGAGCATACAGGATATTTCCTGCATCGGAAAATGTTCCCTTACAGCGGCACTGCCAATAATATCTGCTATGGGCGTGGAAACTTCCATCGTTCCAACTGCCGTTCTTTCCACCCATACCCAGTTTAGCGGTTTTACATTCCGGGATTTAACCGATGATATGGAATCCATTAAGGAGCACTGGTTAAAAGAAAATTTTCAATTTGATGCAATTTACACAGGATATTTAGGTTCTGAAAGACAGATTGAAATTGTATCCGATTTTTTTAGTGCTTTTGGTAACAAAAACAACTATATCGTGGTAGACCCTGCCATGGCTGACAACGGAAAAATGTATCCGGGATTTGATTCCCAGTTTGCGTTAAAGATGGCTTCTCTATGCAGAAAAGCTGATATTATTCTGCCAAACATTTCAGAGGCTGCATTTATGTTGGGTGTTCCTTATCCCGGAGAAGATGCTTCAGCAGATGAGATAAAAGAACTGCTTCTGGGTCTGGCAGAACTGGGTTCTAAAAAAGTAGTTATTACGGGAGTTAAATCTGGTAATCATCAATTAGGTTTTATGGGATATGACACAGAAACAAAAGAGTTTTTCGATTATTATACAGAGCAGATTGCAATAAAATCCCACGGTACGGGAGATGTGTTTGCCAGCACCTTTACCGGAGCACTGGTGAATGATTTCTCCATTTTTGATTCTTTAAAAATTGCTGCCGATTTTACCTGTGCATGTATCCGAAACACCTACAATGATCCGGATTCCGTGAATTATGCCGTTAATTTTGAGGCAGAAATACCATATCTGCTAAAATTAATAAAATAAACCATAAAAAAGAGGATTTAAGGTTATATAATAAGAATCCAACATGTTTATCAGAACATTTGACCTGTTGGAGCAATTTATTATCCTTAACTCCTCTTTTTGTGAATATATAATTTTTTGTTTTTTCCTGAATATCAGAAATCTCTTGGAACCGCTGTGATTTTTAAAGGAAAAATTTATAAATATTCCTTTAGCATATCAGCCTTATCTATTTTTTCCCAAGGCAGGTCAAGATCATTTCTTCCAAAATGTCCGTAAGCTGCTGTCTGCTTATAAATTGGTCTTCTAAGGTCTAACATCTTGATAATTCCAGCCGGTCTCAAATCAAAGTTTTCACGAATGATTTCCACCAACTTTTCATCACTTAATTTTCCTGTTCCAAATGTATCCACCATAACTGATGTGGGATAAGCTACACCAATGGCATATGATAACTGAATTTCACACTTTTCCGCAAGTCCTGCACCAACAATATTCTTTGCAACATATCTTGCTGCATAAGCTGCTGAACGGTCTACCTTTGTACAATCCTTTCCTGAAAAGGCACCGCCGCCGTGACGGGCATATCCGCCATAGGTATCAACAATAATTTTACGTCCTGTAAGTCCACTGTCTCCATGAGGTCCTCCAATTACAAAACGTCCTGTCGGATTAATAAAAAACTTGGTATTTTCATCAACCATATTCTGAGGAAGTACCTCATCAAATACATACTTTTTAATATCCTCATGAATCTGTTCCTGGGTAATATCAGGATCATGCTGTGTGGAGAGAACCACTGCATCCAGTCTTGCAGGCTTTCCGTTTTCGTCATACTCTACAGTGACCTGACTTTTTCCGTCCGGTCTAAGATATGATAACGTTCCATTCTTTCTGACCTCTGTAAGTTTTCTAGTCAGTTTATGTGCAAGTGAAATAGGATACGGCATCATTTCTTCCGTCTCATTGGTTGCATATCCAAACATCATTCCCTGATCCCCTGCACCAATGGCATCCAGTTCTTCCTCTGTCATTTTATTTTCTTTTGCTTCCAGTGCTCGATCCACACCCATAGCAATGTCTGCCGACTGCTCATCCAGTGCTGTAATAACGCCACAAGTATCACAATCGAAACCGTATTTGGCTCTGTCATAACCAATTTCTCTGATTGTCTCTCTGACAACTTTCTGAATATCCACATATCCCTCTGTCGTAATTTCTCCCATTACCAGAACCAGGCCTGTTGTGATGGATGTCTCACAGGCAACACGACTCATCGGGTCCTGTCTCATAAGTTCATCTAAAATGGCATCTGAAATCTGATCGCAGATTTTATCAGGATGTCCTTCAGTAACTGATTCGGAAGTAAATAATCTCTTTTCCATTTGTTTTCTCCTTTTCTAAATAGTATATCAATTGATAAGGCGCTCCCCTTTCAGGGAAAAAGTTTACCAATATTTATAGAACTCCTATCTGGACTTATATTTTACATAATAGCAAAAGAAAAATCCGCTCATATCAGCGGACTTCATTTCAAGGTATTAAGTCCTCTTATTGATCGATTGCTCGCTCAGGCTGGCACCTTCCTGACTATGTCGGGGTTGCCGTGGCTTCACAGGTCCTTGTACCTCCACCACTCTGAATAAGAGTCTTTCTATATTGTAGTAATACCTTACTATTTATCGGAGAATATGTCAACAGTAAAATACTTACGATTATTGGGATAACGTAATACTGCCGCGACTCAACATTAATTTCATCACGGCAGTATTAAAATTTGATATTAAATTTTATTTTTTCTCATTGCGAAATTGAACCGGTGTCTTTCCATATTTTTTCTTGAACAGTCTTGTAAAATGTTCAACATTCTGGTATCCTACTGCCTCAGCAATGGCTTCAACGGTCATATTTCCTCCCTTTAAGAGAGTCCTCGCCTTTTTCATTCTCACGTTTTTTACCAGTTCTCCAAAGGTCTTTCCCGATTTATCTTTAATATATTTTGACAAATATGGTTTTGAAAGGTGAAATTCTTCTGCCAGTTCATCTAATGTTACCGTCAGATAATTGGTATGAATATAATTTAAAATTTCTGTTAATCTTTCATCCTGGCATTTTTTTTCACCTGTGGAAGACACTAACTGATTCACAGCCACAGTCAAAGCATGAATTGATGACTTGATAATATCTTCATCCAGTCCAACGCCCCAGTACATCTTTCCGTTACATATGATTCCAACATAGGAAACTGCCTTTGAAGACGAACCACGGGATAAGGAATGCTCCTCATAAACGGACAACTCATAACTGATATTAAAATACTGTTTAAATGCATTGCTTACTGCATCCAGCCTTCCGTTACCTGTACTCTTAACAATTCTTGTACCGTCACTCTGCTTTATTGTAACTTCTGCCACAATACCGTGCTTCTGCTGGAAATGAGCCTCCGGAATGCTGAACACACTATTGTCATTTATATATTTATCTTCAAAAATCTGGTAAACCCATGCAGGTGATAATTCTTTATGTTCTTTGTCAGATACATCCTTAACGGAATAACCCACATCTTCTCTCATTTTTTCCGGAAGTGATAATCCAAAGTTCTGTTTCAAAATGTAACTTACGCCACCCTTACCGGACTGGCTGTTAATTCTGATTACGTCTGAATCATATGTTCTTCCCACGTCAACCGGATCAATTGGAAGATATGGAACAGTCCATTCATCACTATCGCTGGCTTCTCTGCATGCCATACCTTTTGCAATGGCATCCTGATGAGAACCCGAGAACGCCGTAAATACCAAATCTCCCGCATATGGCTGACGCGGTCCCACCTGCATTCTTGTCAATCTTTCATATACTTCACAAATCTGAGGCATATTGCTAAAATCAAGTTCCGGATCCACGCCGTGTGAAAACATATTCATAGCCAGTGTAATAACATCTACGTTACCTGTTCTCTCACCATTGCCAAACAAGGTTCCCTCTATTCTGTCAGCACCTGCCAATACGCTTAACTCTGCCGTAGCCACGCCGCATCCTCTGTCATTGTGCGGATGAACTGAAATGGTAACTGCATCACGATATTTTAAGTTTTTATGCATGTATTCCACCTGTGTGGCAAAAACGTGAGGCATTGCATTCTCCACAGTTGCGGGGATGTTGATAATAACCTTGTTATCTTTCTCTGGTCTCCACACATCAAGTACTGCATTACATACTTCCAGCGCATAATCCACTTCCGTTCCCGGAAAACTTTCAGGGCTGTACTCAAATGAGAAATTACCATCAACCTCATTTGCAAGTTTCTGTAATAACTCTGCACCGTCAATTGCAATCTGTTTAATCTCTTCTTTACTCTTTTTAAACACCTGTTCACGCTGTGCAACAGATGTGGAGTTATACAGATGAATAACTGCATGCTTAGCACCTTTTACTGCCTCAAAAGTCTTTTTTATTATATGTTCTCTTGCCTGTGTCAGGACCTGTACGGTAACATCATCCGGAATCATATCCTTTTCAATTAACGCGCGCATAAAATTGTATTCTGTCTCTGAAGCGGCAGGAAAACCTACTTCAATCTCCTTAAATCCGATATCTACCAGCATCTGGAAAAATTCTAATTTTTCATCCAGACTCATCGGCTCAATCAACGCCTGATTACCATCCCTTAAGTCTACACTGCACCATATTGGTGCTTTATCAATATACTCCTTTTTCACCCAGTCATATGTTGGTGCAGGCGGCATAAAATACTGTCTCTTGTACTTTTTGTGATTCATCATAATATCAAATCTCCTTTTCCATTGAAAATAATACTTTATATCCTTAGGAACTTTATGTCAAGATGGGAATGGTAATTCCATAATTTAGAATTTTTGCATACATTGGTTCCAAACTTCTGTAAAAAAAGAAAAAATCTCTGTACTTCCAACCGGAAGTACAGAGACGTAAGTTTGCTTTACCAACGCGGTACCACTCTGTTTCATGTAATACATGCTCTCTAAGGATGCTCATGACATCCGCTCCCTGTAACGGTGGAATCCGTCCTGACCTACTCTATTTCGAACAATCATTTCAGCCGGAAGCTCCAAGGTGAGTTCATTATCTTACTTCTACTGTCTCGCACCCGCCGACAGCTCTCTGAAACCGCTTAATAATTACTATTCCTCTTCAACGCTTTTATTATTTTTAGGATGACCTAATATTAACATATGCATATTTCTTTGTGTAGTGACAAAATTAATCAGTTTTATTGATTTTTTTTAATCTATTTTAATGATATTCACAATTAAAAAACAGAAAATGCTCTATTCCCTTATACCCATCCACCTCTCTCTCAGCAGATGTGCTGCCATCTTGGGCTGTCGGTTTCTTGTAAAAATTCCCTTTTTATTTCCATCTACACGGTTAAGACCCTGCTTTGTCTGGAAATCCGCATAAGCCCATGGATGTTCTCCAATCATAAAATCCAGTTCATCAAAAGCCTTATGATATTCATTTAAATATGCACACTGGAACTCCTCTGAGAATGCTACCGGCGGCCACTTGTGAAGCCCGGCAATTGTGTCCGCACCGTACTCACTCATAATAACCGGCTTGTTGTATTTTTCATGCCAGCGGTTCATTTCGTTTTTAAGCTGCAATCCTATGAGTTCAAGATGACTGTGATCATTGTACCATGCATAATATCTGTTGACACAGATTACGTCTACCCACTGGCTTACCTTGTCACCGTCAGGACCTGTTGTATGAACAATTGTGATTGGTCTTGTGGAATCCAGCCCACGCATTGTTTCCGTTATTTTTTTGAAATAAGGAACAGCTCCTTCCTCATGAGTGGCAGCCTCATTTGCCACACTCCACATTATAACACAAGGGTGATTCTTGTCACGTTCGTACATTGCCTTCAACATGTCCATATGGTGATTCAATGTCTCATCATTTACTCT
>JAUUNJ010000066.1 GCA_030844625.1 Roseburia sp.
TAAACTTTACCCCCAAGTAAAGTTTAGAGCCTTTATTTATGAATCAATAACTTATCATAATTAATGTTAAATGCCTTCTGAAATAACTTTGAAATGTGCTTTTCTGAAAATACAAACGTATTGACAACCGAAATAACTATGCAGAATATAAGCAGTTCGATTCCATTTTCCATAAAATACTGATACACATCGTATTTTTCAAATACCGGCCTAATTAATCTATGAATAATATAAATAGTCAATGTTCTGCTTCCAATATAAGAAACCAGTGTCTTTCTTTTCGGGATCAGACACATAACCCCAAATGTTATTGCCAGAGCAATCATATACCATATGCCTCTCAGCATCACAGCCATTCTGCCGGATACATCCATGAAAGCATAGGAGTGACTCCCGTAAATAATGGTTTCATATCGGTCGATTACATCCAAATTAAAAATTACGGCAATAGCAGTTGCCAGCAGGAACACTGCTGCTGCTGCTCTCATTTTTGCAGAAGTAATTTGGGGAATCATATCACCATTAAAATAATATCCGGCTAAAAAACAAGGTAAAAAAACTGCAAATCTGGAAAAGCTTAAAAAGATTCCCACACTGGAATCAAGTCCCACAAGCATTCCAAAAAGCACTGCAATCCCTATGCTGACCACCGGTTTGAACTTTGCAAATAGCGGCAGATACAGATACCATAAAAACATACACAATAAATACCATGGTGCTGCCTCTTCAGAAAATAAATCAAATTTTACTGAATGTCCTGCCAGCACAGAATTTACTGCCCATAACAGAACTTTATAAACCAAAAACAAAATCAAAAATCCTATCAGCTTGTTTACCTGAGGAACCTCTTTTTTCATATAATATTGGGCAAAATACCCTGATACAAAAACAAATGCCGGCATATGAAATAAATAGATAAAAAAGTATACCGACTCTACACTTTTTCCTTCCCGGGATACTGGAATTAAAAAGTGTCCCAGCACCACAAGAAATATAAGCAGTGCTTTTAAGTTATCCCAATAATAAATTCTCTCTTTTTCCATTTGCTAAGTTTTCTCCCTATATATCTTTATCTTTTTGTTTTAACCTCTGTCTGATATACTGAAATGTTTCATCCTCTCCCTTTTCTGCCAGCATTCTTAACAATTTTTCTATCTCGTCCCTTGTCTTAATATTTATGCTGCGGTGAGGTTTCCTCTTCTCAAAATAGTCCAGAGCATCAGATTGCTTGTAATTCTTTCCATTATATATTTTACTGGCTGCAACTCTGTCGCAAAACATTTCTGCCACATAGTTGTATGGCATCTCAACCGGTTCATTTCTTTTCGTCTGGAGATTATAATCACTCCAAAATTCAAAATGATGCTTGTTGCGTCCCTTATGATGCATCCATGCCATAGAATAACCAAACGCTTCCCGTTCACCCTCATTAGGGCTCCGCGTTCCCGAATAATATTTTACCCCGGGAATAAATTCTGCAGGAGAATACTTTGACAGATCATGCCTCAAACCCTGCCATAAAATCCCTGCCTTGGCACAATGTTTTATTACCTGATGTCTATGCCTTGTTATTGTCAAAAAATGACCCGTAAGCCGCTTAAAAAAATTCATGACTACTAATCTCTTCCTTTTATGAAATTCCGCATACAAGTATAGCATATTATATTATATTGCAAAACAAAAAATTTTTACGCATTAGCAATCATATTTATATATGTTACTAAATATTTGTGATATGATTATTATATATTCCAAGGAGGTCCCCCTATGAAAAAAATTTTTGTAATCCTTCCAATACTTTTATCAGCATTTATTATATTTATGTTTTTCCAATTAACGGAAAAGCATTATACTCCGGTCACTGTGTTTCAAAAGCAAACTTCAAATATTGATGTTTCAAAAGAAACTGTCCCGACAGCCTCCGCTGCTGTGTCCACCACCTCGGACTCTTACTCTATTACTTTAAGTTTTGTGGGTGACTGTCTGTGTGCTACAGATGCCAACACAGCCTATGAAAACTGCTTTGAAGAAGTTGCTTCCAGAGAATCTCCCGAATATTTTCTAAAAAAAGTAAGTAAGTATTTTATAAATGACGACTTTACCATTGCTGACTGTGAAAATGTTTATTCCGATAATTCCAATCTTCAGATTAGTGATAAGGGGCAGTATGCCGACCCTGATATTGAAGCCTATTGGTTTAAAACTGCCGCAAAAAACGCCCGCATTCTGTCAGTTGGTGGCATTGACATGGTTTCCATCTCCAATAACCATATTAATGATTATGGACAGCAGGGACATACCGATACGCAGAAAGCTCTGAATGCCGCTAATGTCAGGTGGGGCGAAGAGGGAAAAATTGTTTATTACAAAAAGAACAATTTTAAAATTGGTGTGATTTGTGTGTCTATGTACAACGATGGTGTTGTGGAAAACATAAAGAATTATATCAAAAAAGCATCAAAGAAAAGCGATTATCAGATCATCTATTTCCACGGTGGCACCGAAGCCATTCACAAACCGGAGGATTGGAAAATAAATGCCTGCCATACACTTATTGATTCCGGTGCAGATCTGGTAATCGGAGACCATCCTCATGTGCTTCAGCCAATGGAAACTTATAATGGCAAAACTATTATTTATTCCATGGGCAATTTTATTTTTGGCGGAAACAGGCATCCTGAAAACCGGACAATTATTTATCAGCATACTCTGACCATCAGCAATAATAATTCTTTGAAAAATGAAACCGGCAGTATTATTCCATGTTATGTTTATACCGGTGATATTAATAACTGGCAGCCTGCCGTTATAAAAAACAAAAAAATAAAGAAAAAAGTTCTGGACTTTATGTCCGGTAAAACAGATTCTCCCCTTTAACATGCAGTTCATTACACGTGTAAATACAGGAAGCTGCCGGATTTTTATCTATATCTGGCAGCCGCCTGTATTTCTTTTATCATATACTCTACAAATAACTGGACAATGTCCGTTTGGGATACCTGATAAAGCATCCGGGCACCCACTGCATCTTCAATCTCATTAAAGACTGCGCGTCCTTCATGGAATGTAAAATCAATTCCCCCATAATCCAAAGGTACTTTTTGTATTATGGCGTTTACCATGTTTTTTTCTTCTCCGTTTAATTGATACGCCTTCACATTGCCCCCTAAACTGTAATTACTCTTAAAACTATTTTTCGATGTTCTAAGAACTGCTGCCACAATTTTGTTTCCTATAATATATACTCTCACATCTTTGCCTAAATCGGAACAGCACTGTTGTACAATATACTCATCCTGATCTAATTTTTCTATAATGTTTTTCTCTTCCTGCTGATTCTCTGCCATAAAGACCTGACTTCCGCCATGTCCGCTGCAGCTTTTTATCACATATGGATATTTAAAATCATTGCCTTTTATTTCACTTATTATTGTCCTGTTCCCATATTTTACCGGCAAAAAAGGAACAACGCCTTTTAGGACTTCATATGTTCTCCCTTTATTATTTGCAATTTCCGTAACAACAGAACTGTTAAAAACTCTGATTCCCAGTCTTTCCATTTCCTTTGCAGGTTCTGCATTTCTGCTTCTGTTAATTGCAAAAACAGGTTTACACTCCTCTATTTTCTTCGCCAGATTCTTCACATTTTCAACAATTATCAGCTCAATCTTTACACCGTAGACTTTGAACTGATCCATATACATTTGAATATAATTTTTGTTTTTCTCTACATCCTCTGCAGAATATATGATCCAACCTGTCATTTCAATGCCCTCTGCTTTGTTTCTGAAATATCTCTTCTGTATTTTTTATATAGGACTTTAGAATTCTTCGTAAATAAACACCGGAGCTGATGCATCTTTCGATAAAATAAAATATAACCACAGCACCATAAATATAGCATAAAACACTAAAACTTTCCCTATAAATCTTGCTTTTTTGCTACTTCGCAGGTTGCTTATAAAAATTGTAAATCTGTTCATTAAACATTACCAATCCTTTCAATGCCAAATGACTGTCATCTTCAAATATATAATCTGAATATTCATACTGTGACAGATCTGCAAGCTGAACTCCTTTTTCCCTTGCAATGGATTTTACTTTATCATAAAACCCTTTTCTCTTATTTTCCGGCAGCCCCAGATAATCGCACCAACGGCCATTAAAGGGACACATTATAATCAATACCTCTATGTTTTCAGACTTGCAGATGTCCAAAAAGCATTCCAAATCCTCACATTCTATAGACTCCGGTGTATAATAACTTGGCTCTGCGAATGAATTCTCCTCAACTCGTTTCTTGTATCTTGTATCATACACCTTGTCCAGCATTCCCAGCTTGTTTCTGCCTGTTTTTTTTATTCCTTTTTTTTCCGCCTTCTTATAAAACTTGTTCCATTTAATTTCTTTATTTTCTTTTTTCTGATTTTTATCACTTAAGACGCCTGCCCTCATTGCGTTAAAATACAACTTCATCTGGGATTTCTCGTCCGTAAGATATGAATGTATATCTTTTCTTAAAGAATCCCACGTATTTAATTTCTGCCCCGTGTACCATTTAACATCTTCCTGTATTCTATCCCACAATATTGGATTTTCGTCTGTCAACGACTTCATTCGCCCTATTACATACTCTTTTGTGGATTTACTGATATTCTTATTCTGCAAAAAGGCAATAAAATTGCTTTCCGAATAGGATGCACCGAAAGCATCTTTTTTAACACCTGTATTTTTAAACCACTGAGGAGATACGCTTAATATTACTTTTCTGTTCTTAAGAGTGTCTCCCATGGAACCCAACGTAATTGCGTGATTCAGGCTTTGATATCCACCTCTGCCTATAAATACAGGCTCTATTTCCGTATTTTTATATATGGAATCTGCATGAAATCCTGTTTTCTGGCAATGACGAAGTTCTGAGGAACCGAATACCGGAATGGAATTTTTATCTTCCAATAGTTTCTTCAAACCTTTATTACTTGCAAACTTGGATTCCTGAATCCACGTTCCATAACTGATATTATATCCAGGCATATCTCCCACTACCAATACCTTTATTCCTATTATTGTAATCAGAAACAGAACAAATGCAGCCAGCGCCGCCTTTATATTCTTCATTCTCACATTTACCCCTGTTTTTTCTTTTGTACCAATGCAATAATTTTATTTGCAGTATTTATTTCATCTCTTACGATTTCTGACGGTGAAATTACAACTCCCAGTTCATCTTCTATTCTCATTAACAGTTCCGCAAACCCCAGCGAATCGAGAATGTCTTCCTCAAACAGATCCATGTCTCTTTCTTCGCGCATAATATCATCCTCACAAACCTCTTCCAATAATTCTAAAATTTTTTCTTCCATAGCGTTTTCCTTCTCTTTCTTTAAATTATATGAAATGTCCTGAAAAGATTAAAAAACCAAACATTACCAGATTCATGGTAATTCCCCAGGACATAACTTGATACCATTTCTTCTTACGGTTTCTTTTATAAAACTTTGACTTTTTCTGATATATCTCTGTCAGTGCCAGCAGTATTCCATGATAAAGACCATATATTATATATTGTATTGCCAGCCCATGCCACACTCCCATAACAAGCATATTTATAATAAAGCCCACGGATGCAGTTGTAAGTCGTGTTTTAAACCGTTTTTTCTTCATGGACGTCATAATAAATCTGGTAAAAATGAAATCCCTGAACCATTCTGACAGAGAGATATGCCATCTTGCCCAGAAATCTTTCATATCCCTGCTTATAAACGGCTTGTTAAAATTGTCCGGCACTTTTATCCCCAACATATAGCCTGTTCCCACAGCCATAAGACTGTAACCTGCAAAATCAAAGAACATATAAAATCCATATGTATATGCATAGGCAATCATATTAAGAGCTGTTTTTGCCGCTACCATTCCCATAAGCTTGTACCACAAATTCGCCAGTACAAATTTATATAACAATCCCCATGCCATTTTCTCAAGACCGGCTCCAAACATTTCCAGATATTCTTTTCTTCCATAAGTCTGCCTAAAATCCTGAACGAAACGCCTGCTTCTATCAATGGGTCCACAGCTAAAGGTTGGAAAAAAGATTAAAAATCCTGCAAAGTCTAAAACTTTGATTTCTTCAATTACACCATCATAAAGTTCAATGATAATCTGTACAACTCTGAATGTAAGATAAGATATTCCAATAAACTGAAACCATCCCATCTGATTCAGACTTTTTAATTCGCACAATTTGCAAAGAATCAGAGGTGTAATTGTAAGAAAAACAAATACTCTGTAGATCCAGACTATCCGCCCATGTTTTCCACGAATATATTGGTATATTTTAACCAACACCAATTCTATAAATAAGTATGCCGTAAAATAAATCAGTTTCTCCGGTGTATCTTTTAAAACAAATATAACAAGTATTGCCGACACAATCAGGTTATATCCTTTTAATGGTTTCTCCCAGATTCCCAGAATCAGCGCTCCTGTAATAACCAGAATAAATACGGTAAAAAATAATTCTCCTGAATAAAAACTCATTACAACAGACCTCCAAGATATTTCCGATCTGCCTTTCCATGATGATTCATTGGTATTTTTTCTATGTACTTAATTTTTTTTGGAATCATGTATGATGGAAGAATCTTCTTTAATTCTGTCTTAATCTCCCTGGAAAATTCTAAAGCTGTCCGATTGCATATATCTCCTGTGACAAAAGCTGTCAGGCTTCTTACCTTTCCCTCTTTCATGTTCGGTACTACAACCGCATGACTTATTTGAGTCAGCTTTAACATATTATTTTCTATATCCTCGATTTCTATCCGGTAACCGTGAAGCTTTACCTGCAAATCTATTCTTCCATTGTAGTACAACTGTCCATCTTTCAGATATCCGGCGTCTCCCGTATGATAGGCGCGATAAGTTCTTCCCTCCCTCTCACATGTAAAGAAGGCTTTTTCGGTCAGATCCTTTCTCTTATAATATCCGGTGCTTACTGTATCGCCTATAATAATTATTTCTCCCTGTTCTCCATCCACAACCACTTCATTCTTTTCGTCATGGATTTCTATCCATGTGCCCTTTTTCTGGTGTCCCACAGGAAGGGATTTTCCCTGCTGCATAATGCTCTCCAGCAATTGCGGCGTTATTTCCACATCTGATACTGCCACTGTAGATTCTGTAGGCCCATAGGTATTAATAACCTTTGTATCCGGAAATCTTTCATGCAGTTTCTTTACAGTAGCTGTTGTCAGTACCTCTCCACAAAATAAAAAAATTTCCAAATCGGGTAAAAACTCCTTTGAAAATTTTCTGTCAGACAGACACATATCCGCAAAGGATGGTGTAGATACCCACACGTTAATATCAGCTTTTTTAAAATGTTCAAACATTGCACCATAATCTCCCTGCATCTGTTTCGTCATGGTATGCAATGTTCCACCACATGCAAGACTTATGTATAGGTCCATGACTGACAAATCAAAGGAAAACGGCGCCTGATTGGAAAAATTCTTTCCAGCTTTCTGTTCTCTGCTGCCTCCTAAGGTAACTGCCCAATCCAGATAATGATTCAGACAGTCAAAAGTAATTTGAACACCTTTTGGCTTTCCCGTACTTCCTGATGTGAATATAATATAATACACATCTTCCGGTTTTACCCTCCACTTTGTGTCTATATTCTCTTTTTCATTTTTAATAATCTGTTTTATCTTTTCCGTTCCAACTACATTATAGTCTGAAACTTCCAAATTCCCCTCAACCTGAAACACAATTTCAGGATTGACACATTCAATTGTGTCCTGCACTCTTGAGTCAGGAATTGAAATATCCTGAGGGCAATACGCTCTCCCCGACTTGACACATGCCAGAAAACACACAATCATATACGGATTTTTATGACCATATACAATTACCGGATTCCTGTTTTCTCCATAACTTCTATGTATCCATGATGCAAGCTTATCAGAATATTCATTCAGTTCTCTATAAGTCAGACACTCTTCATCACTTTTAATAGCAATCCTGTCTCCACAGTTTTCTGCCCAATATTTTATCTCTTCTAGTATATTCATATCCTTTCCCCAGTGTTTCAAACACCATTCCCCATAAATTATTTTGTGTTATCCATCAACACCCCACTGCAACAATTTATGTTCTGAATACTTTTGCTGCCATTGTGATGTAAATGTGATGATATGCACAATTAAAATAATATCACTTTATGTCACTCTTTGCAATGTTGTTAATCTTTTCTTAATAAATTCTTATGTTTTTCCTTCGGTTTCTTATATTTTCTCCCATATATACTGTAGAATAAAATCTGCCACATTAACACCTGTACAATCAAAAATGTTCTTAAAATGAGCATTGGAATTTACTTCACATAGTATGGGTTCATTGTCTTTACCAAACATTATGTCAACCCCTGCAAAATCCAGTTTTAATTCTCTGCACACATTTATCGCCATTTCACACTGCTCTTTTGTTGGCTCATACTTCTTCATGCTTCCACCGTTTGTTATGTTTGCTCTAAAATCATCCTGATTGATTCTCTCCATGGCGGTTACTACCTTGTCTCCCACCACATGAATTCTTATATCCCTTCCTTTTGAGCTCTCAATAAACTCCTGCATAATAAAATCACAGTGCCTGAAACTTTTTATCTTTTCCACTGCATCATAATAATTTTTTATAAGATACACCTGTTCTCCAAAGGAACCTTTGTTTTCTTTGATTATAAAAGGATACCCAAGACTTCCCTCTACCTGAAGAACAAACGTATAGTCCTTATATTCCCGATCAAAGGTCATTGGTGCACAGAACGTTTTCGGCATCTTTATATCCGTATTTTTTAGCCTTATAAAAGTTAATGCCTTATCATCACAGGTTTCAATGGCATCTGCGCTGTTAAAAACTTTGAATCCTTCTGCTTCCAGCATTCTTGCCAGCCGTACATCCTTATCCCAAAATAGAACAAAGTCCGGCCGCACTCTCCAGTTTGTCTTTCCACTACTTGCCTGCAATATGGAAACTAACTGATCATTGGCTATTTTTCTCAAAACACATCCCTTTTTCTCCGCAGATTCTATCAGCCATCCATATATTTCTTCAAACTTTTCACTTTTCAGGTAACCGTTAACTACCAGCCATCCATTTTTCATAGGAACTCCTCTTCATATAATTATGCCGGATCAAAATCCTTTTTTTATTTCTTCTATATCCATAAACGTAAAGAACGGTTAGGGCCCCCTTGCCATAACCGTTCCGGACTGAAAAATATGTTAGTATACTTATGAGTCTTAGGAGAGACTCTCCTCTTACTAAGCTATGAGATACTTATTAAAAGGATTTAAGTATTAGGTACTACAACTTTATTATACCAAAATATTATTAATATTCAACATTCTTTTGTTGAAATTGCCTTTAATTTAATGTTTTTTTGTGATATTATTGTCAAATAACATAATTTATATGGAGGACTATTTAAATGAGTGACACAAATACAAAAAAAACGATAGAAAAGAACAAATTATATATTGGCTTATTTTCATTAATAATAGTACTTGCAATTCTTATTATATTTATTGCAAAAAGCTGTTCTAATTCCGGAACAAATTCCGGTACCAATTCATCTGCTTCCAACAACGCTGTAAAATCTATTTCTGTTATTTCGGAATCTGGTGATCAGAACGAAACCATTAAAGCCGACATACAAGTAAGAGATGTAAAATTTTCAAAGAAATTAAAAACAGTAAAAAAATATGAATCAAAGCAGAAAGATACTGACAGTAATCCTTCTGTTGCAGAATCCAATGATGGATATACTTATCTCACATACAAGTATAATGCTGAAAATGCGCCAACATTTTTTGGAACAAAGATTATAGCAACAGATGCCAATGCAATGCTTGTATATGTATTCCACAATAATAAATTAATTGAACTTCGTATTCAGTATGGAAAGGTTGGTGCAGATGCTTATAAAAGTATTGTAACAAATATTAACACCACATATGGTAATGCTACTTACTCCCGGACTTACTCCAACGGAACAGAAGAATCATGGTGGAAAACAGATAAAGTCACTTTGGATGTGATTTGTCAGGATTCCGGA
>JAUUNJ010000067.1 GCA_030844625.1 Roseburia sp.
CAGAATATGCCGATAATGTTGCTGCTCCAACAATAACTCCTAAAACAGGATTCTATTATAATGATAAGGATATTTCCATTACAACAGCAACGCCGGGAGCAAAGATTATATATACGATAGATGGAACAGAACCAAGTGAAAATAACGGAATCGTATATACAAAACCGTTCCAATTGGCATATGGAAAACATACAGTAAAAGCAGTAGCGATAAAATCCGGAAAGACGAATTCTTATGTTACTACAGAAACAATTACCATTGGAAACGCTCTATATGGTAAGAAAGCTACAGCATCATCAAAATCCAGTGATGCAGGAAAAGCAATTGATGGTTCCATGACTACACGTTGGCAGGCAGATGCAGAAGATCCCCAGTGGCTTATGGTAGATTTGGAAAAAGAATATGTTTTATCATCCTTTTATATCGTGTGGGAAACAGCTGCAGGAAAGGATTATACCATAGAAGTGTCCCAGGATGGAAAAACATGGAGCAGTGTATATCAAGTTACCGGTGGAGAAAAGGCACATTCTATTTATGATTCTTTTGATGAAACCAAAGCCAGATATATAAGAGTAAATATAGCCACAAGGGCAACCCAGTATGGCGCGTCTATATATGAGTTTCAGGTATATGGAAAAACAACAACAGAAATTGAATTACCGGATGCTCCTGTTAGTATATCTGCAGATATATTATCAGAAACAAAGGCCGAAATCAGATGGGATAAGACCGATGAGGCAGACAGTTACAATGTATATAGAGCAGTAGGAACTACCGGAGGATACAGAAAGATAAATACATCACCAATCACCGGTACTAACTTTACAGATACAAACTTATCAAACAATATATATTTATATAAGGTAACATCAGTGAACGCTGCAGGCGAATCGGTAAAATCAGACTTTGTTACAGTGAATCTTGCAAAAGATGATGATATTGAAAGACCTACTGAGACAGGCAAGTCAGATGATGACGTATATATAAGAAGTATATCAAGAGCATCCATCACGGGAGTTGATGAAAACGGATATTTATATACGGGAAAAGCGATACAGCCGGAATTTTCCGTATTGTATGCAGGAAAACAACTGGTAAAAGGACAGGATTATACAATTGCATATAAAAATAATCTTTATCCGGGAACAGCAATTCTTATAATTACCGGTAAAGGAAAATACGGTGGAGAGAAGACAGTTGAATTTAACATAAAGGAATCAGATATTTCTGTTATTTGGCCGGCAGAAACCACAACAGTTTCGGACAGGAATAAGGTTACAAAAAAGGATGACTCAAAGGGAAATACTACGGTAACGAATGTAATTCCGCCTAAGAAGGTAAAGAAACTGAAACTGAAAAAAGTTCTGCCAAAGGCTGCGCTCATTCGATGGAAGTTAAGTAAAAAGGCAGAGAAGGTGAAAGGATACCAGATTATTTATTCCACAAGTAAAAAGTTTAAAAAGAATGTAAAGAAAAAGACTGTAAGTTACAAAAAGTTTAAGAAGTCTAAGAAGACGTACAAGCTTAAGAAACTGAAATCTGGAAAAATTTACTATGTAAAGGTCAGAGCTTATAAGAAAGTAAATGGAGTGAAAATTTACGGAAAATTTAAGAAGATGAAAAAATTCAAGGCAATATAATGAATAATGAAAAGCCGAAAGGGCAGCTTTTTGTTTACAAATAAATTAAAAAAGAATAGATAAAAAAACACTTGCATTATTTTGTGTAAGCGCTTACAATGTAAGTACTTACACTATCGTTTTAATCAAAAGAAAAAAGAATGGAGGAGAAATATGAGATTAAAAAAGAGATTCAAAAAAATAGTTGTTATTATGACAGCAACAGCAATGGTTGCCACATCTGCCCAGTTAGGTATAAATGTAAATGCGGATGTAAACAATCAGCCATTAGGTGCAAATGTAGCTTTAGGAAAGACAATCACTATGCCAGAAGCGGCATATACTGTCACGGATCAGTCTACTGAGGAAAAAAATGCCACAGAAACTGAGAACAAAAAAAGGAATATTACCAGAATCACTGATGGAAATGTTTCATCGGGATTTCAGGCTGTAAAACTTACCCCTGATGGGGCAAATAACAAGTATGATCCACAGGAATGGGTTCTTGACCTGGAAGATACATATTCGATTGATAAAATAAGGATGTATTGGGAAAGTGGAGCATGGGGAAAGGTATATGATATTTATGTTTCCGAAACGAATGATGAAAGTGAAGAGCGTTGGACCAAAGTCGTTGCAGAGAGTGAAGGTAAAGGTGGAGAACTTACCTATACGTTTGATTCTGTAACTGCAAGATATGTTAAACTTGCGCTTCAGGAAAGAGGAGCAAATTATGGATATAATCTGTATGAAATTGAGGTTTATACAGTTGGAAGTGTAGAGCCGGCTGTATTAGAAAACAAGGCTTTGAAAGCAACCGCTACCGCATCCAAATCTGATGATAAAGATCATCTTCCAGAGAAGGCTATTGATGGAGATGTAAAAACAATGTGGCGTGCACCTCAATATGAAAAGGACGAGGATTATAAAAACCTTAAGGATGAAAATGGCAAGAATATTGAGCGTTCTAAAGAAGACATAGGTAGTGATTACATAACCCTTGAATGGGAAGAACCACAGTATTTTAATGTTGTTAAGCTGATTTGGGGTGGTGGATATGTAAATAACTACAAACTTCAGACATCTGAAGACGGCGAAACATGGGTTGACATTTATAATGTTACAGATGCCAGAGGCGGCGAAACAAGAACGATTACTCTTGACGAGCCTGTTACAACAAAATATCTTAGAATGCAGAACAATGCAACAACGAGTAATGAAGTCCATTACAGAGATGAATTGTATGAAATTCAGGTATATGATGAAACGGATATTCCGGTAGAGGGAATTTTTTTAAGCAAGACAAAAATAAAATTAAATATTGATGACGAAAGTGCATTAACAAGTCAGTTAGAAATAAATATTAATCCAACCAATGCAGCAGACAAGAGCGTAATATGGACTTCATCAGATGAAAATATTGCTACAGTAGATGAAAATGGTTTGGTTACAGCAGTTAAGGCAGGTATTGCTACGATAACAGTTACTTCTGTAAGTAATCCGGAAGTAACAAAAGAATGCAAAGTTGCTGTAGCAGGAAGTATGGAAAAAACAAATGTTACAGCTTCAAAAGTTGAAGGAACAAAAAATATCGATGTTGTATGGACAGCAGTAGAAAGCGCTGTAAACTATGAAGTTTATAGAGTGAACGATGATACAGCAACAAAAATTTATACAGGAACAGAGTTTAATTTTGTAGATGAAGATTTAGAGCCGGGAACATATAGCTATTATGTTAAGGCAATCGCTCCTGCAGATAGCGATATTTATGCCGACAGCATAAGTGAAACAACAGAAGGTGTATTGATTCCTGTAGATGTAACAGGTATTGAACTTTCAGAAAGTGAAGCAACAATCTATGTTGGAGACAGCAAGCAGCTTACAGCTTTTGTAACTCCGGACAATGCTACAAATAAAGAAGTTATCTGGTTATCTGACAATGAAGAAGTTATATACGTTGATAGTAATGGTAATGTTATAGCAATGAAAGAAGGTAGTGCTGTTATTACAGTAAAGACGGTAGATGGTGAGTTTACTGCCACATGTACGGTGAATGCTATACCTGTAGATGCGACAAGTGTTACATTGAACAAGGAGGTTGATACTGTTGAATTAGGAAGCACAGTACAGTTGGAAGCAACAGTTGATCCTGTAAACACAACATATACGGATATTACATGGAATACAGCAGATGAAACAATTGCATCAGTAGATGAAAATGGTTTAGTAACAGCAAATGCTGTAGGAACTACAACCATTACAGCAACATCTGTATCAGGTGTAAAAGCTGAATGTACAATAACAGTAAAAATAGCACCGACAGAAGTTGTTTTAGATAAGACCCTGGTTGAATTGACGGAGGGTGAAAAGGTAACAGTAACAGCGACAGTAGGACCTGACAATGCAACAGATAAGACAGTGCAGTGGTATTCTGATAATACAAATGTGGCAACAGTTGATGAAAATGGTAATATTACAGCTGTGAAAGCAGGTACTGCTAATATAACAGTTACTACCAATGATGGAAATGTAACAGCAATATGTAAAGTTACGGTAAAGAAAGAGGAAGTATCTTCAACGGTCAAACCGGGCACTGATACCCCGACAACAACAGCAGCACCGGGAGTGAATACGAAAG
Organism: Roseburia sp.; assembly: GCA_030844625.1. Classification (GTDB taxonomy): domain Bacteria; phylum Bacillota; class Clostridia; order Lachnospirales; family Lachnospiraceae; genus Eubacterium_G. The sequence continues at coordinate 4,258 of JAUUNJ010000067.1, forward strand.
CACCGGCTCAGGCTAAAATTGTTAAGGTTACTGCCAAGAAGAAAGCTGCAAAGAAAGTTAAACTTTCACTTAAGAAGATTAGTGGTGCAAAGGGATATGAAGTACAGATCCTAAAGTCAAAGAAGGCGAAAAAGGCATTAGCTAGGAAGAATGTTAAAAAAATTAAAGTTACAATTAAATCAAAGAAATTAAAGAATAAGAAGAAATTATACGTTAAGGTTAGGGCTTATGTATTAGATGCTAAAGGTAATAAAGTCTATGGTAAGTGGTCCAAAGTTAAAAAAATCAAAATTAAGAAATAGGATTAAAATGAAACCTTAAATTGACACTGTGAAGCAGGTAGAATAAAAAATATAATCATATTTTTAGAGCTGTTGTACTAAATTTATTAGTGCGTACAGCTCTTTTTAATAAAAATATTTTAAAACTATAGACTAATTTGTCAATTTATGAGAAAATAATTACAAGTGCGAACTTATTTCATAGTTTCGCGATAACATGAAAAACTGGGTTTTTCATAGTTTTATATTTCGAAAGGAGTATTCAGATGATTTATTCAAAGGAAGTTGAAATGATGTGTCCTGTTGCTAAGGGCGCAAAACATGAACCGGCTCCAATTCCGGAAGAAGGAAAATGGGTTCATTCAAAAGAAATCAAAGATATTTCAGGTTTTACACATGGTGTAGGCTGGTGTGCACCACAGCAGGGAGCATGTAAACTTACATTAAATGTTAAAGAAGGTATCATTGAAGAAGCATTAATTGAAACAATCGGATGTTCAGGTATGACACATTCGGCAGCTATGGCAGCTGAAATCCTTCAGGGAAAGACAATTCTTGAAGCGTTAAATACAGACCTTGTCTGTGATGCGATTAACACTGCTATGAGAGAATTATTCCTGCAGATTGTCTATGGTAGAACACAGAGTGCTTTCTCAGATGACGGACTTGTAGTTGGTGCAGGTCTTGAAGATTTAGGAAAGGGACTTCGTTCACAGGTTGGTACAATGTACGCAACAAAGGAAAAAGGTGTTCGTTATCTTGAAATGGCAGAAGGATATGTTACAGGCATAGCTCTTGATGCTGATAATGAAGTTATTGGTTACCAGTTCGTAAGTCTTGGAAAAATGACAGACTTTATCAAGAATGGTGATGATCCTACTACAGCTTGGGAAAAAGCAAAAGGACAGTATGGTCGTGTTGCTGACGCTGTTAAGATTATCGACCCAAGAAAGGAATAGGAGGTAACGACAATGGCATTATTTGAATCATATGAAAGAAGAATAGATCAGATTAACGCTGTATTGAACAGCTATGGAATCAGCTCTATTGAAGAAGCTGAAAAAATCACAAAGGATGCTGGATTAAATGTTTACGATATGGTAAAAGGTATCCAGCCAATCTGTTTTGAAAATGCATGTTGGGCTTACACAGTAGGTGCAGCAATTGCTATTAAGAAAGACTGCAGAAGAGCTGCTGATGCTGCTGCAGCAATCGGTGAAGGTCTTCAGGCATTCTGTATTCCTGGTTCTGTTGCAGACCACAGAAAAGTTGGTCTTGGACATGGTAACTTAGGAAAGATGTTATTGGAAGAAGAAACAGAATGTTTTGCGTTCCTTGCAGGGCATGAGTCATTTGCGGCTGCTGAAGGTGCTATTGGTATCGCTGAAAAGGCAAACAAGGTTCGTAAGAAACCATTAAGAGTTATCTTAAACGGTCTTGGAAAAGATGCAGCTCAGATTATCTCAAGAATCAACGGTTTCACATTTGTGGAGACAAAGTACGATTACAAAGAAGCAAAATTAAACGTTGTTTACGAAAAGGCTTATTCAGATGGTCTTCGTGCAACAGTTAAATGTTACGGTGCTGATGATGTTCAGGAAGGTGTTGCAATCATGCATCATGAAAATGTTGGTGTATCTATTACAGGTAACTCAACAAACCCAACAAGATTCCAGCATCCGGTAGCAGGTACATACAAGAAGGAATGTGTGGAACAGGGAAAGAAATACTTCTCAGTTGCATCTTGTGGTGGTACAGGACGTACACTTCACCCGGATAACATGGCTGCAGGACCAGCTTCCTATGGTATGACAGATACATTAGGACGTATGCATTCTGATGCACAGTTTGCAGGTTCTTCATCTGTTCCAGCTCACGTTGAAATGATGGGACTGATCGGTGCAGGTAACAACCCAATGGTTGGTATGACTGTAGCAGTTGCAGTTTCTGTAGAAGAAGCAGCTAACGCTGGCAAGTTCTAAGATAATGATACTAAAATAAATTGGTTTAAACGTGCCGTATTCAATGGTAATACGGCACGTTTTAAAGTTAATTATATACAAATGAAAATTGTTATTCTAAAAAATAAGAAAGTATAGAAATAAAATGAAAAAGAAATTGTTGATATTAGCAGTTGCATTTGCCATGGTATTTGTGTTTTCAGCGTGTGGAAGTGACAAGAATGGTGGTGATGATGCCAAGAATGACCTATCGGATAGTAAGTCTGAAAGTAATGATATTAAATTTACAACTACTGACTGGAAATCTATGGAATTTGCAATTAATGGTAATATTGTGTCGTTACCAATGCAGTTCTCTGATCTGGAAGAAATAGGGTTTTATGTGAATGATATTGATTTGGAAACTTTTGAGAGTGAGTTAGAACCAAATGACACTCAATTGTTGTCATTAGATAATAAAAATGGAAAATATTTGACCGTTACTTTTAAAAACAATTCAGATCAAAAGAAGAAAGTTAAAGAATGTCCTATATATTATGTATGTGTTTATAACTGGGAAATTGGAAGCACAGAAGCACCTGAAGCCTCGGACATTGTATTATGTAACGGTGTGGGGTTTGGAACACCGGAAGAGGATGTGTGTGAGAAAATGAAAATTGAACTTAAAGAAGAAGATATATTTGAAAATAGTTCAGGTGCATTGATAGATGGAGAATTTGTTGCCACAAGATGTATGCCTTTTTATGAAGATTTTGAAAATTATTCAGGTAAAGAGGTATATGTAATTACAGTCGGAGGTGAAGTGAGAGGGATTGAGATTACTAATCCCTTGGAATAGTTGAAATTATCCGATATAGCAATTTAAACATAAAATAATAGAAGAATTTTAGAAAAATAAAAGAACTTTTTATCGGGATTTCCTGAAACGGGATTTGGTTTTGGGAAGTCCCTTTTTCTATTTTGAAGATATAATACAAAAGATGTGTTATACTTAAGTTGACATAATATAAAAAAGCATGTACATTATAATTAATCTATCTATTACATAATGGGACGAATTGATGAAAAAATTAACTTTAGGCATACTGGCTCATGTTGACGGTGGGAAGACCACACTGTCTGAGTCCGTATTATATTTGACAGGAAAAATTAGAAAATTAGGGCGTGTAGACCATAAGAACGCATATCTTGATAATTTTGAACTGGAACGGGAACGTGGTATTACCATATTTTCCAAGCAGGCGGTTATGGAATATAAGGATATGGAGATTACGCTGCTGGATACTCCCGGACATGTGGACTTTTCGGCGGAGATGGAGAGAACACTTCAGGTGCTGGACTATGCAGTTTTGATTGTAAGTGGAAGTGAAGGTGTTCAGGGACACACGGAGACTTTATGGAAACTCTTAGGAAGGTACAATGTGCCTGCCTTTATTTTTGTAAATAAAATGGATATGCCGGGTACAAATAAAGAGTTTTCACTTAATAATATAAAGCACAGACTTACAGACAATATTGTGGATTTTTCTGTGCCGGAGCTTGATTATGAGAGCATTGCCATGTGCGATGAGGACGTTCTGGAAACTTATATGGAAGAGGGCGCAGTCAGTGATGAGATGATTTCACAACTTGTTTTTGAAAGAAAATTATTTCCGGTATTTTTCGGATCGGCACTGAGAATGAAAGGCGTGGAGGAACTGCTTGAGGGAATCCGCAAATATACATTTGAATCTCTTTTCCACGAAGAATTTGGTGCCAAAGTATTTAAAATTGGTAAAGATAATGACAATAACCGTCTGACATATATGAAAATTACAGGTGGAAATCTTAATATAAGAGATATGATAAGCGGAGTTACCGATGGAGAGCAGTGGAGCGAAAAGGTTAATGATATAAGAGTATATTCCGGTGAAAAATATAATACTGCGCAAAGTGTTGCTGCTGGTACGGTCTGTGCGGTGGCAGGGCTTAATAAGACATATTCAGGTCAGGGACTGGGTTTTGAACAAGAGGCAGAAAAACCGAATCTCCAGCCTGTTCTGTCCTATAGCATTCTTTTGCCACCATCTGTTAATATAAATCAGATATTTATGAAACTTCAGGAGTTAGAGGAAGAAGATCCTACACTCAAACTGAAATGGAATCAAGAGACCAAAGAGATTACTGCCAACGTTATGGGACCGATTCAGATTCAGGTTTTACAGCAGATTATAAAAGACAGGTTTGATCTGGATGTGGAGTTTGGTACAGGGAAAATTTTATATAAGGAATCTATCGTTGATACAGTGGAAGGGATAGGACACTTTGAGCCATTAAGACATTATGCAGAGGTTCATCTTCTTATGGAGCCAGGAGAGCCGGGCAGCGGAGTAACCTTTGAGACCAATGTGAATGAAAGCGTTTTAAGCCGTAACTGGCAGAGACTTATTATGACCCATCTGGCTGAAAAAGAACACAGAGGTGTACTTACAGGTTCACCAATTACAGACATACACTTCACATTAATTGCGGGAAAGGCCCATTTAAAGCACACAGAGGGAGGGGATTTCAGACAGGCGACTTATAGAGCTGTAAGGCAGGGATTAAAGAAAGCACAGTCGGTATTATTAGAGCCGTATTATGATTTTATATTGGAAATACCAAGTGAAAACACAGGAAGAGCAATGACAGATATCAGCCAGATGAATGGAAATATAAACGTACCGGAAACAGATGGTGACATATGTGTTCTCACTGGCTATGCACCAGTTTCAACCATGAGGGATTATATAAATACTGTCAATGAATATTCTCACGGAAAGGGAAGTCTTACGTTAAAATTTAAGGGATATGCTCCCTGTCATAATCAGGATGAGATTGTTGAACAGATGGAATATGACAGTGAGGCGGATCTTGCCAATCCTACAGGTTCTGTATTCTGTGCCCATGGAGCGGGTTTTGCTGTGCCATGGAATGAAGTTGAAAATTATATGCATGTTAAAACAGATACCAATTTTAATGCTGCCTATGAAGTAATGAGTGAACCGCGAAACAACAATAGCAGAACAGAATATCAGGATAGTTATGCAGGAGATAAGGAATTGATGGAAATTTTTGAGAAAACCTTTGGACCTGTAAAGCGAAGAAATTATAAGGAGACAAAGGTGAGGACCTATCATCCTGAAAATAAAAAATATAAAAATAACTCCGGTAATGGAAATCTCCCGGAATGTCTGCTGGTGGATGGTTACAATATCATCTTTGCATGGGATGAATTAAAACAGTTGGCAGCAAAAAATATTGACGGTGCAAGAGATAAACTGATGGATATGCTGTGCAACTATCAGGGATACCAGGGGAACACAGTCATTGTGGTGTTT
>JAUUNJ010000068.1 GCA_030844625.1 Roseburia sp.
TCATTCACTCTTTTTGCTTTATCCAAAAAGGTTGAGGCTGAACACATAGGTGCCCATTGAAACGGAGTAAATGGTTTCGGAACAAAAAATGAAGAACTGGCAGTAATCTGACATTTTCCTTTTCTTTTTTCCTTTGGAACAGTCTCGTAATACAATTCGGCAATTTTTTCGCATAAGTCCATAATACCATCAACATCCGCATTAGTCTCTGTAGGCTGTCCCAGCATAAAATATAATTTTACCTTGTTCCAGCCACCTAAAAATGCCTGTTTTGAACCATTTAAAATATCTTCTTCGGTCAAACCTTTGTTAATCACATTACGCATGCGCTGTGTGCCCGCCTCCGGAGCAAAGGTAATTGAACTTTTCTTTACATCCTGAACTTTGCTCATTACATCCAGTGAAAAAGCATCAATTCTGAGAGACGGTAAAGATATATTTACATGCCTTGAATTACATTCCTCTATAAGAAAGTCTATCAACTCCTGCAGTTGTGAATAATCACTGGTACTGAGGGAACTCAAAGAGATTTCTTCATGTCCGGTAGATTTCAGTTGGGTCAGGGCAATTTCTTTTAACTTATCCAGTTTCTTTTCCCTGAGCGGCTTATAAACGGATCCTGCCTGACAAAATCTGCATTCTCTTATGCAGCCACGCTGAATTTCCAGAACACATCTGTCCTGTACCACTTTAATAAAGGGAACCAGCGGCTTGTCCGGATAATAAACATCATTGAAATCAATAACAATATCCTTTCTGACAGTTTTTGGAGCATGGACATTATTGGGTTTCATTTCTTTGATAGTTCCATCCTCCTTATATTCCACATCATAAAATTGTGGAACATACATGCAGGAAATTCCGGCTGCCAATTCCAGAAAATCCTTTCTTGTTCCGCCCTTTTTCTTATTCTCTTTATATAAATCAATAAGATGAAAATATTCTGTCTCTCCCTCTCCCATATAAAAAATATCAAAAAAATCTGCTATAGGCTCCGGATTATAGGCACAGGGTCCACCGCCTATAACGATGGGATCTTCTTCTGTTCTATCCTTCGATAATAGGGGTATATCCGACAGGTCAAGAATCTGCAGAATATTGGTATAACACATTTCATATTGAAGCGTAATTCCCAGGAAATCAAAATCTTTCACCGGTTCCTGAGATTCAATTGCAAATAAAGGTATTTTTTCTTCTCTCATCACCTTATCCAGATCAATCCACGGTGAATATACTCTCTCACAATATACATCATCTCTTCTGTTCAGCAAATCATATATAATCTGAATTCCCAGATGGGACATACCGATTTCGTAAACATCAGGAAAGCACATGGCAAAGCGAACATCAACCTTTGATACATCCTTTACGATCATGTTCACTTCATTGCCGATATATCTGGCAGGCTTTTCTATTTTCATTAAAATTTCATCAGAAAGTGCTAATTTTCCCATTCGTTTTCTTCTCCATTAATATTTTCAGTGTTTTCCGAAAATTAATACGTCAGAATTTCTTTTCTATTAAACCGTCAATGAAATCCGGCAGGTCTATGATCCTGTCAATTTTCATTCTGTCAGCAGGCACTGTTCCAAATCCGTATGCGGCATGAATAAAAAAAATCCCTGCTTCATCCGTGGATTTCATATCTCCTAAAGTATCTCCCACATAAAATGCCTGATCCAAATTATTTCTTTCTATTACAAGCTTTATATTGTCTGCTTTAGGTTTTCCGGTTCTTCCAGCCTCTTCATAGTCCGATATATACTTTCCAAAATCAAAATATTCTATAAATGTTTTTACATAATCTAATTGTCCATTGCTGACTATGATAACCTGATATTTTTCATTTAATCTTTCAAAGACCTGTTCAACTCCGTCATATAAGATTCCACCATGCTCTGCAAGATATTCATTTCCATATTCCAAACATTCCTGAAGCAAATCATATCTTTCAGGAACTTCTATCATTGAAAATAAGGAATCTGCAATCGGTTCCATCGTTTTTCCCATTTCTTTTAAAACCTGTTCTCTTGTAAGTCTTACATCATAACCTCTTTTTTGCAGCACATCATTCCATGAATCTGTCATATTCTGTGTAGCATCCCAGAGAGTTCCGTCTAAATCAAATATAATTCCTACTTTCATTTTAACTCCTTTTATGGTTTTTATAAATTTATTATGATATAATAAATTTCAATAAGTATTTTACTAAATTTGCACTCTATAATAATACTATACAAGACTTTTTTTTACAACGATTTGGAACAATTTGGAGAAAATCAGATGTACAAATACGAAACACATTTACACACAAGACAGGCAAGTGCCTGCGCTTCTGTTTCCGGAAGATATCAGGCAATTGCATATAAAAAATCCGGCTACACCGGCATTATAATTACAGACCATTTTTTCAGAGGAAATACCTGTATTTCCCATTCACTTCCATGGAAGGAACGAATTGAACTTTTTTGCAGTGGATATGAAGATGCCAAAAGATGTGGTGATGAGATCGGACTACAGGTATTCTTTGGCTGGGAAGAAACTTTTGACGGTCAGGACTTTCTTATATATGGTCTTGATAAAGAATGGCTGCTGAATCATCCTGAAATGGAACATTGGACAATACGGCAGCAGTTTGAAGAAGTCAACAGATATGGCGGCATGGTAATTCACGCTCACCCTTTTAGGGACAGACCTTATATTCCTAAAATCAGATTATTTCCAAAACTGGTTAACGGTGTTGAGGTTTTTAATGCCTGCAATCACGAAGAAGAAAATCAGCGCGCATATTTGTATGCCAGACAATATGACCTTCCAATGACTGCCGGTGCGGACAGCCATCATCATGATATTATATGTTCAGGAATCAGGGTAAATGATAAACTGGAATCCATTGATGACTATGTGGGATTGATTAAAGACCGGGAACATTTAGAAATTATATATACTTAGTCCAAAATCAGGACTTCTTTTTTAAGACATTTACACATTATAAGCATGATAACAGACATTGAACTGTTATCATGCTTACTTAATATACAATATTTATCTTCTGGACAATTCCTTTGTGATTTCTTTCCAGGAAACTCCTTTTTCTGCCATAAGAACCATCACATGATAAAGAAAATCGGAAATCTCATATTTCACTTCCTGTGGGTCAGGGTTCTTAGCTGCGATAACAATTTCCGTTGCTTCCTCTCCCACTTTCTTTAGAATTTTATCAATTCCTTTATCAAACAAGTAGTTTGTATAGGAACCTTCTTTTGGATTCTTCTTTCGGTCAAGAATTACGTTGTAGACATCCTCAAAAACTCTCATTGGATTTGCTTCGTCATATTCCTTCTTAATCAGATTATTAAAGAAACATGTATCGGCTCCTGTATGGCATGGAACCCCTACCTGATATACCTTAGCAAGCATCGTATCAAGATCACAGTCCATTGACAACTCTTTTACATACTGATAATGTCCGGATGTGAGCCCCTTGACCCAGATTTCATTCCTGCTTCTGCTAAAATAAGTCATCTTGCCCGTCTTTATTGTTAAATTAAATGCCTCTTCATTCATATAGGCAAGCATCAGGACTTTATCAGTCTTGTAATCCTGAACAATAACAGGAATCATTCCCGATGCGTCAGTCTTAAACTCATTAAACTGCATAGGACTTTCAAAAACATTTGTGTCCAGCCCTTCCTCCTTAAGCTGGGACTTAAAATTCAGGAAATCAAAATCTGCATGAAAGCTGTTATCAGAAATTCCATATATTTTATCCTGCTTACTGAATTCCACAAGCCCTTCAAAACTGAAAGTATGGTCATAGGACAAAACTTTCATTCCATATCCTGCACATTCTTCCGGACAATCATTGGCAATAATAAGAGAAGCACCATCATATTTTAACTGCTTTATTTTTGAAAAATCAAAATTCTTATTTACCATAACTGCAATTTTATCACTGCCAAATCGCTCAGCAGCCTCTTTTATCATTTCAAGATTGGTTTCTTCTGCACTGTCAAGAATTGCTTTTTTTGCCCCTGTGTAAATGTATTTCTTCACATCTTCCAGACGTTTTACGTTGCCTCCCACAATCATAGGAATGTCAACTGCATCCGAAATCCGAATCATAGTTCCAATGTTGGCATCATGTTCACTGTCATTGGATGATTCATCAAAAATCAGCAGTTCATCCGCCCCTTTATTATTATAAAGTGTAGCAAGCTCCACTGCATCACCATTTCCGATTATTTCCTTTGTATCTTTATCAATTACTTTTCCATTATATAAATAAATGGAAGGTATCACTCTGAATTTTCCCATTATAATGTTCCTTTCGTCGACAAAACGTCCTCAATTCTATCGTCCATCATTGTAGCCTGATCCAATGCCTTCGCAAAAGCCTTAAATATTCCCTCTATCATATGGTGATTGTTACCGCTCTCCAGCATCTTAATATGAAGATTCATTCCTGTTGTATATGTAATGGCATGGAAAAATTCCTTTACCATTTCTGTATCAAAATATCCCACCCTGTCTGTTGTAAAGTCCACATTAAATACAAGGTAAGGTCTGCCGGACAAGTCAAGGGCACACATTGTAAGGGACTCATCCATTGGAAGAATCATATAGCCATATCTTTTAATTGATTTTTTATCACCCAGTGCCTTTCTGAGCGCCACGCCAAGAGCAATTCCTGTATCTTCTATTGTATGATGACAGTCCACGTACAAATCCCCTGTAACCTTTACATTCAGGTCAAACAAACCGTGCTTTGCAAAACTAATCAGCATATGATCAAAAAATCCGATTCCTGTGTTAACTTCGGCTTTTCCTGTACCGTCCAGGTTGATTATAACTTCAATCTGTGTTTCCTTTGTATCTCTCTTACATTCTCCAATTCTGCTGCTCATAAAACTATCCCTCACTAATTCTTAACTGTTCACTCTTTACTCAACGATATCGTCATCTTCCTCAAATCTGACTCTGATGGAATTGGCATGAGCTGTAAGCCCTTCTGCCTTTGCAAACTTCTGAATATCCTGGCTCAACGGTTCCAATGCCTCTCTTGAATAAGAAATAATACTTGATTTCTTAATAAAGTCATCCACACTAAGTGGTGAGAAAAATTTTGCGGTTCCATTCGTAGGAAGAACGTGGTTTGGTCCTGCGAAATAATCTCCCAATGGCTCTGAACTGTTTTCTCCAAGGAAAATAGCCCCTGCATTCTTAATTCTTGTCATAATATCAAACGGATTCTGCGTAATAATCTCTAAGTGCTCTGATGCAATATCATTCGCCACCTCAATAGCATCCTGCATTGTTTCCGCCACAAGAATATATCCATAATTATCCAGTGATTTCTGAAGAATTTCAGTTCTTTTTAATTTTGCCACAAACAGATCTGCATATTCTGAGACCTGCTCTGCTAATTTCTCGCTTGTTGTAACCAGAATTGCTGAAGCCAGTTCATCATGCTCTGCCTGCGATAAAAGATCGGCAGCAACATATCTTGGATTGGCTGTCTCATCAGCAATCACAAGAATTTCACTTGGTCCCGCAACAGAATCAATGCTTACATAACCAAACACTGCCTTCTTTGCCAATGCCACATAAATATTTCCAGGTCCCACAATCTTATCCACTTTTTTAATTGTCTCTGTTCCGTAGGCAAGTGCTGCGATTGCCTGTGCACCGCCCACTTTATAAATGACATCCACTCCCGCTTCCTTAGCGGCAACCAATGTATTCGGATTTACCTTTCCATCTTTTCCCGGAGGTGTAACCATAACAATCTCATCCACGCCGGCAACTTTTGCAGGAATCACATTCATGAGAACCGAAGAAGGATAAGCAGCCTTACCTCCCGGAACATATACGCCCACTCTTGAAAGAGCTGTAACTTTCTGACCCAGAATAGAACCATCCGGCTTTGAATCAAACCAACTGTACTGTTTCTGTTTTTCGTGATATTCCTTAATGTTTTTTAGGGATTTTCTGATAATATCCACTAACTCAGGATTTTCAAGACTGTCATATGCCTCCTGAATTTCTTCCTCCGTAACTTTTATATGATCCTCATCAATATCTGCTTGATCAAACTGCTTTGTATAATCAAATAATGCCTGATCACCATTTTTTTTGACATTTAAAAGAATTTCATTTACGCTGTCAGCAAACTTATCATAATTATTCGGGCTTCGTTTTAACAGATCATTTAATATATTATTTTTTGATGTTTCATCCAATTTAACAATTCTCATCATTTCACCTCATTCATTTTATTTTTCAGATCAGTAATAATCTTTCTGATTCTCTCATCTTCCATCTTCATGCTGACCTGATTAACAACCATTCTGGCTGATAACGGACAAACTTCCTCTAACACACCAAGTCCGTTTTCCTTTAATGTTGTACCGGTCTCAACAATATCAACAATTACCTCTGACAGACCAACAATTGGTGCCAGCTCTACAGAACCGTTTAGCTTAATGATTTCAACCGTCTGATGCTTTTTATTATAAAAATAATCCTTGGCAATCTTCGGATATTTTGATGCTACTCTAATCATACCATGATTTTTCAATAAGTCACGCGCCGATTGGGGACCACACACACACATTCTGCATTTTCCAAAACCCAAATCCAGAACTTCATATAATTTTCTGTCTTCTTCTAAAATGGTATCTTTTCCCACAATTCCAATATCTGCCGCACCATATTCCACATAAGTCGGTACGTCGCTGGCTTTGGCGAGGAAAAACTTTAATTTCAATTCTTCATTGACAAAAATAAGTTTTCTTGTCTTTTCATCTTTCATTTCTTCACATTCAATTCCAATGTCCTCAAACATCTTCATTGCTGTTTTTGCAAGGCGCCCCTTAGCAAGAGCAAATGTTAAATATCTCATATATTATGTTCTCCATTCTGTATTGTTCACGCTTAACTGCTCACTGTTTACTATTAACTAAACTTCAACTGCTCCATCCTCTGATACATAAGTAACTTTGGAAGCCCCATCCTGTTTTTTGAAGGTTGCATATTCTTCTATTGTAATATCCTTTTTCTTCGGAATCAGTTCCACCTTTGTTCCATGTTTTCTCAAATCTGTGGCAAGCTGAAGCGCATATTTTCTGAATTTTGCTTCATAAATTATAACTTCATATGCATAATAAGTATTTTCTTTCATCAATTGCCCGCTTACAGCCAGCATAATCTGATCCATATATACCGCAAATCCAATGGATGCAGCATCTTTTCCAAACTGACCTAATAATTTATCATAACGGCCGCCTGCTACAATCTCATCACCGGAGCCATATGTATATGCTTTAAAAATAATGCCGGTATAGTAATTGAAGTTACTTAACATTCCAAGGTCAAAACTGATATATTTTGCCACACCATAATCTTCTAAAATGGCATAAAGTTTCTCCAGCCGTTCCACCGCCTTTAAAGCTTTATTGTTGGACGTAAGATTCTTTGCCATCTCAAGCACCTCTGCAGAACCAAATAACTGAGGCAGTTTTAAAAAGGCATTTTTTAAATCTCCTGTTATTTTTTGTGAATCCAGAAGTTCTTCCACGCCAAAATTATTCTTATTTTCTATTCGGAATCTTAATTCCTGCTCTGTTTCCTCATCAAAACCGCACTCCTGTAAAAGTCCTTTATAAAAGTCAACCTGTCCGATTTCCACAAGAAATTCTGTTAACCCTGTTGCCTTTAATGAATCCACTACCAATGCAATAATTTCTGCATCCGCCTCAACCGAATCATCATTAATCAGCTCGCATCCTAACTGGGTTATTTCTTTTAATTTCCCCTGCAGTTCAGAGTTGTTAATATATGTATTGGCATTGTAACAAAGTTTTACAGGAATATTTACATCCATGTAATATTTTGCAACTGCTCTTGCAATAGACGGGGTCAAATCCGGTCTCAATACAAGGGTGTTTCCCTCCCGGTCAAAAAATTTATACAAATTTTTCGATGCCACTGAACCTCTTTCTTCACTGAATATATCAAAAAACTCAAAAGTCGGTGTCTGTACATTATGATATCCATATATATTAAATACTTTGTTTATATTCTTTTCAACCGTTAATTTTACTGCACATTCCTTACCATAAATATCTCTTACACCAACCGGTGTGTGTAATAATACTTTCTTCATCTTCTCTCCTTTATCTCATATCACTTTAGCACTTTAAAGTGATAATTCGTTACCTTATTATCAAGCTAAATGGTATATTACAATATAAATTTATTATTGTCAACCACCTTTCATTTTTCTCCGGATAATTTCTCCTATCTGCTCTTTATGCCTCTCTGCTTTCTAAATCTCTATTAATTCCTTCGAGATAATGGATCAGTGCACCCGGTGCTGATTTCAAAAGATAATCTTTATCAATTTCATCATAAGTAAAACTTTTTCGTCCACCGCTTACACTTCTGTCATAAAATTTCTTAATGTCCTTAAAGGGTATATAATATGTTTCATTTAAATGGGAGTAAAACAAAATAATAAATGCGATTCCTCCCTGTCCTTCAAAATCTTCCATAAATTTTATCTGGTGCTCATGGATATTCATCATCGGAAAAGTCTTAACTGCACATTCCTTGGCATCAAAGCATACCGGGATTCCCTGAACCGACCCGATATAATCTACCGTACTCTGTTTATCAAAATACGCAAGGGTAATATGCCTTGTACTCTGTTCAATTTTTACCGGAGTGATTGGTGTGGGAATTTTCTGAATCAATGCCAGTTTTTTTTCTCTGTAATTTTCATTTGTCATATTAATCATGTCTTCAAGGGTTGAGCCTCTAAGACCTCTGGAACTCCAAGTACTCATAATAAATCCTGTTTATTTCTCATTCATAACTATTTTAAAATTTTCTGGGATATCAGCCTTAATTTCTTTTTGTGATAGTCCCTCAAAATCGCCATCCATAACAGGAAACTTCAGTTTCCATGAATGAAGCATTTGATTTTGTATTTTATATTTTTCTTTATAAAAATCATTTATTTTTTTATTTCCATATTTGTAATCACCAATAAGAGGGGTCCCGACCGATGCCAAATGGGCTCTGATCTGATGGGCACGTCCCGTAATTAATTTTACCTTTAAAAGTGTAATATTCTTTCCATATCTTAATGGTTCATACTCTGTCTCAATATATCGCCCATCCGTCGTTTTCTGCTCAGAAATAAAAACCTTATTGGAATTTGTATCTTTTATAAGAAAGCCTTTTATTGTTATTTTTTCTTTAATCATGCCGGATACAATGGCAAGATAGTATTTATCCATTGTTCGGTCCTTAAACATTTCTGACATCATCTGCAGACCTTTCAGAGACTTTCCCGCCACAATCAATCCGCTTGTATTCCTGTCCAGTCTGTTGCACACTGCCGGTTTAAAAGTCTTTAGCTGCTCTTCACTAAGCTGTCCCGATTCCAGCAGATAGGAAATTATATATTCATTGATTGAAATATCATTCTTATCAGCTTTCTGGCTTAATATTCCGGAGGGTTTATTTACAATCAGTACATTGGAATCTTCATATACAATATCCATGGGAACAGGTGTTACCCTTTGAACAGCATATTTCCCCCTGAATTTGTTTATGGTTTCATCCGCCATAAAAATCTTAATTTGATCTCCTACCGTTAGCTTGTCTTTACCATCTGACTTTTTACCATTCAAAACAATATTCTTTTTTCTAAGCATTTTGTAAATAAAACTTGCAGGAGCTTCCTTGAAATATTTAAATAAATATTTGTCGAATCGCTGCCCTGACTCATTTTCATTAATAATAATTT
>JAUUNJ010000069.1 GCA_030844625.1 Roseburia sp.
TTGGAGTAGTAAAAAACGTGAAAAATAAATTTTTTACGCATAATATTGTGACTTTATTTTGCAGAATAAAATCACAGCACTAAAATATAAAATTTAATCTTGGAGGAAAAATGAGACATTTAATCAGTCCGTTGGATTTTACTGTAAAAGAGCTGGATGATTTGCTGAATCTTGCTTCTGATATAGAAAGAAATCCCGAAAAGTACAAAGAAGCATGTAAAGGCAAAAAAATTGCTACGTTATTTTACGAGCCAAGTACAAGAACAAGACTTAGTTTTGAGTCGGCAATGATTAATTTGGGAGGAAGCGTTCTTGGATTTTCTGAGGCGTCATCAAGTTCAGCCGCAAAGGGAGAGAGTGTGTCTGATACAATAAGAATTATTTCCTGTTATGCTGATATTTGCGCTATGCGTCATCCAAAGGAAGGCGCGGCATTGGTAGCAGCGAACAAGTCATCTATTCCTGTAATAAATGCAGGCGATGGCGGACATCAGCATCCTACCCAGACTCTTACGGATTTAATGACAATTAAATCTCTGAAAGGAAGACTTGATCATGTGACAATTGGTCTTTGCGGAGATTTGAAGTTTGGCAGAACGGTTCACTCTCTTATTAATGCTTTGCTAAGATACGAAAATGTAAAATTTGTACTTATTTCACCTACAGAATTAAGAGTTCCTGAATATATTATTGAGAATATAAAAAATGCTGGAGCAGAATATGCGGAAGTTACAAAGCTGGAAGATGTAATTGGTGATTTGGATCTGTTATATATGACAAGAGTACAGAGAGAGCGATTCTTTAACGAAGAGGATTACATTCGTTTGAAAGATAGCTTTATTCTTGACAAAAAGAAAATGTCCATGGCAAAGGAGGATATGCTTGTATTACATCCACTGCCAAGAGTAAATGAAATATCTGTAGAAGTGGATGAAGATCCAAGAGCGGTTTATTTTAAACAGGTTCAATATGGTGTATACGTAAGAATGGCGTTAATACTCACATTATTGGAGGTGAACGTATGATTAATGTAGATGAAATATATAACGGTTTTGTATTGGATCATATTCAGGCAGGAAGAGCAATGGCAATATATCATTACCTGAATCTGGATGAATTAGATTGTCAGGTTGCAATTATAAAAAATGCACGAAGTGGAAAGATGGGGCGCAAGGATATTATCAAGGTGGAGGGACCACTTGATATTGTGGATTTTGATGTTCTTGGATTTATCGACCACAACATTACGGTAGATATTATTAAGGATGGAATTCTGGTTGAAAAAAGAGAGTTAAAACTCCCGGAAAAAATTGTTAATGTACTTCATTGTAAAAATCCAAGATGTATTACGTCAATTGAGCAGGAACTGGAGCATGTTTTTGTACTGACCGATAAGAAAAACGGATTATACAGTTGCAAGTACTGTGAAGAAAAACAAGGAAAATTATGGGAAAAACTGTAAATGTCCACATAAAAAATAAGAATAAGACCAAGGAAATATATTCTGCGGTCTTATTTTTGTTTTACATTGTCAAAATTAGTTGATTTGACACGTAAAAATTTACCAACCTTTTTCATTCTTGTGTGTCTTAATAAATGAACATGTTCAAAAAAGGTGGCATTAAAAGGTGGCATTAGATGAAGAAAGAGTACGCAGAACAGATTGTAAATCAATACATAAACAGAATATATTCCTTTGTAAAACAGAGGGTTTCTAACGAACAGGATATTTTTGATGTGTCACAGGAAATTTGCCTGAATATTTATAAGGCATTGTGTGTGAAAACGGTAAATTCCATGGATGGGTTTATCTGGACAGTGGCGCGGAATACTCTTATCAATTATTACAGAGGGAAACAAAAAAGTTATTTCAATGTGTCTATTGAAAATAGTGTAGAGGAACTTAAAGATGGTAAGAAGACACCATTAGATGAGATGATTGACAAGGAAAATTATGAGAAAATCAGGCGTGAAATAGCCTATCTCTCTAAGATGCAACGAAAGATTTTGATTATGTATTATTATGAGGAGAGAAAACAATCTGAAATTGCCGGCATTCTTGGAATTCCTTTGGGAACTGTAAAATGGCACCTGAACGTTGCGAAAAGCGAGCTAAAGAAAGGAATGGAAAAAGTGAGAGATATAAAAGATTTGAAGTTTGATCCGATAGAATTCAGTATTGTAGGGTTAAGTGGAGGAACCGGAGAGATGGGCGCGGCGATAAACTTCTTTCGGACTGCGTTGTCACAGAACATTGTATATAGTGTTTGCAGAAGACCGTTGACCATAGAAGAAATTGCAGATTCTCTGGGAGTGTCTCCGGTATATGTGGAAAGCGAGCTGGATTTTCTGGAAGAGTATTCATTGGTGGTGAAAAATAAGAATAAGTACATGGCAAATATTCTTATTGATGAGCCCACAGAAGAAACGATTAAAAATCAGAAGAAGTTATATGAGAATGTATCTTCGCTCATTGCAAATGAACTGTATGACAAAATTATTGAAGGCAGATATCTTGATAGTGACGAAATATATGGTCCGGATAATGACAGGAACTTTATCATGTGGTCTTTGATATTTTATCTGCTGGCATGGGTAGAAAGTGACTATTTTGAAGAAAGAATATCTTTTGAAGAAGCGGCGACAATTCGTGCAGATGGAGGTAAGAATATAATCAATTGTTCCGTAAAAAACAGAGTGGGAGAGGAATATTTAAAAACTACAAAAATGGATCAGTTCTGTGGCCCCTGCTGGAATGGTGATGACGAAATAATGCTATGGTTAATTGACGGCGACTGGACAGAAAGAAGAGTGGGACAGCATTATGGAGGACCCAATATCGTCAGGGATTTAGATCTTTTGAAGAGATTTGCAAGAGGTGAAAGTTTGTCTGTAGATGATTACATTTTTTTACTGGAAAAGCATTATATCAAAAAGTCTGGGGATGATTTTGAATTTGCTATCGTAGTTTTGAGAGATGGAGATATAAAGAAGAGTCTCTTTGAACAGACAAAGCAAATAAAAAATAAAGTTTTAGAACAGGTCAAAGACCAAATAAATGCATATAGGAATCAGGTACTTGCCAACGAAAATCTACCGGAGCACTTGCGTACGCAGCAGGAGTATTGTAATCAGTATCTGTTTCATTCCGACGGTTGGTTTATGTTGTATGCAAAGGCTGCACTGGTAAATAGTGGAAGACTGAAACCTATAGAAGGTGTGCAGAAATATAGTGTAACAGAGATGATTATTATTTAGGAAATTGTATTAATTTAAGAAGATGTTGAAAAAATCATAGATTAAAGGGGACGATGTGATTGAAATGAATCGCATGGTCCCCTTTAAATATGGACATTAGTCTGTTAAAAATAACCCCATAGCGTGTGGGCATATCTATTCGCTTTTGTTTTTTTCTTCATCTTTTTCTGAAGAGATGTCTTCTTTAGGCTTTACAACAGCCTTTACCAGATCAATCCTCTTGTCTTCCATCTTGATGACTGTAAGTTTGCAATTGTCGATTTCAACAGAGTCGCCTTTGTTGGGAAGTCTGTCAAGATGCTCAATAATGAGACCGCCAAGGGATTCGTAATCTTCAGAATCTATATCAGTCTCAAGCTGGTCATTAAAGTCATCCAGATTGATTGAACCCTCTACAATATATTCATTTTTACCAACCTGTCTTACAACTAATTCCTCAGCCTCATCAAACTCGTCATGTATGTCACCAATAATTTCTTCAACAATATCTTCAAGAGTGATGAGCCCTTCGGTCTGACCATATTCATCAAGAACAATGCACATACCGGGTTCCTTGTTTCTCATTTCCAGTAAAAGATCATTAAGTTCTTCCTTTTCGTGAGTGAAGTATGGTTCACGCATTAATTGCCTTATGTCAAAGTTGTTTCTGTTTACACCATTTAACAGCATATCTTTGATATTTAGAATTCCGATTACATTATCACTGTCATCCTTATAAACAGGCATACGTGTAAATTTGTCTTCCTTAATAACTTCCAGTAACTGGTTATAGCTGATATCAACAGGAATCATTGTCATATCAACCTTTGGAATCATAATATCCTTGGCACATGTATCGCCAAAATCGAATACGTTGTTAATCATATCCATTTCGTCTTCTTCGATAATGCCTTCTTCCTGGCTGACATCCATAATAGTTCTCAGTTCATCTTCAGTAATGGATTTTGAATTCAGATTTACCTTTACTCTGAAAAGTTTCAAAATAAAAGTAGAAAATAAATTTAAAATAAAAATAACAGGAGTAAGCAGTGTCATTAACATATGAATCGGCTTGGCATAAGCTAATGCCATTGATTCAGCATGCATATTGGCGATTGTTTTAGGAATTATTTCACCAAATATAATAATGAGTAAAGTCAGAATTCCCACACCAATACTGACGAACCAATCACTGAAAATGCGCTGCGTAAAAATGGTGGCAATGGATGATGCAGCGATGTTTACAATGTTATTACCAATAAGTACTGTGCTGAGCATCTTTCTGGAGTTGTTCAGAATTTTGTCTAAAACTGCGGCATTTTTATTACCATCCTCCATAAGCATTCTCAAGCGCATTTTGTTAATTGTTGTCAGAGATGTTTCTGCTGATGAGAAAAATGCTGACAACATAAGTAAAATTAATAATACACATAGCAGGGCTATGTCACTGGGTCCCATATAGTTCTCCTTATTCAATTTATTTCAGGTATTACCTGCTTAGTTGATTGTACAAAAACCTGATATTAAAGTCAAGAATTCGTAATAAACTATAATAACAATAAATATAAATTATTATTAAATAATATGGAAAGAATTTGGAGATGTGTATGAAAAAAGCAGTAATAACTATTTTAAAGGAAACATTAATTCAAATGATAATCAGCCTCATCCTTGTGGCTGTGGCAGCTTTTATTATACTTAAGATTTCACCGTCAGAATCAGCAATCAAAGGGATTATACTTGTAATTTATGGAATTTCCTCATTTGCAGGAGGATTTATATTGGGTAAAGTGATGGATAAAAGAAAATTTTTATGGGGAACTTTGGCGGGAGCCATATACATAGGAATACTATTACTGATTTCTTTGAGTGTAAATGGAAGTCTGGGGGCTGGAACAATTGATCTTGCTGTAGGTATTATTGTGTCATTGGCGGCAGGCACAGTGGGCGGAATGGTTAGTTGAAAAAATGTCAGATAAATTAAGGCAGGGGACATGGATAAGAATAAGCCGTAGGTTGTAAAATTAACAGCAACAAGTGGTAGTTTACTACCATTGTTGCTGTATTTTTTTTACCATAAAAAAGGGAAGAAGTCAAAAAAGTGTACAAAAAATAACGTAGAAAGGAGAAAACGTAGGGGAGAAAAAAAGATTGCATAAGGTACATCATCGACTAAATTATACTGACCGAATTTATATTCAAAATCAGTTACAGAAAAAAGAACCGGTTGCACGTATTGCAAGAGATATTGGTGTATCTCGATCGACAATATATAACGAACTAAAAAAGAGAACTGTCGATGGAACATATGACGCAGAATATGCACAGAAAAATTTGTATATTAAGTAGAAAGGTTAAAAGGTAAGCAAATGAACAGTATTAAATTGAGCGGACGTCCAACATTGCCAACACCGTTTTAACTGAAATTTTAAGTAGGGAGAGTAGAGGCAAAATGGAAAAAGAAGTAATCATATATTATTTATCTGCTCCGGAATTGGAAAAGCAGTTATGGGAACGGGCAAGAAGTTTGAGAAAAAGTTTGCTTGAACTGGAAGAAGAACAGGAGCGGATAAATGATGAAATATTGTATACGCTGCAAGTGACAAGGGATGTATCGGACATGCCCAGGAGCAAGACAAATAAGCTCACAGATTTGGATAATATACTGGATACGACGAAACAACAAATAAGGTATCATCACAAATCTACAATTTTAGAGTATTCATCCATATTAAAAAAGATGGATGAATATAAAAGGGTTCATCTTACTTTTGGAACGCTATTTCCATTAGAAAGAGAATTGATAAAAAGGCTTTATATCGAAAACCAGACTTGGGAGGCGGTAGAAATTGATACCGGGATAAACCACCGGATACTGGTATCAAAAGTAAATGATATCTTTGATTATATGTCGGATAAGATAGATTCCAATTTGTCAAATGTGGACTTAGCAAGACTGGAAAACAAATATCGGCTCATAAAGCCCCTAAAAAAGAAAAAAAGGGGAGAAATCAAGGGACAGACAAATGTCTATGATTTTTTCGAGAAGGAGGAACAAAAAAATGCTGAAGAAGAACAATAAAATAATTATCGGTGTGGATCATGGATACGGTTATACCAAAACAGCAGAAACAATCATGAAGAGTGGAATTGAAGAACTGCCGATTGAACCACCATTTAATGAAGATATTCTTATATATAACGGAGATATTTATACGGTAGGACAAGTTAGAACAGAGCAGCCGGCAGAAAAAACACAGACCAATGACTATTACATATTAACGCTTGCTGCAATAGCAAAAGTATTAGAGGCTCATAATTT
This sequence comes from Roseburia sp., assembly GCA_030844625.1. Lineage (GTDB taxonomy): Bacteria > Bacillota > Clostridia > Lachnospirales > Lachnospiraceae > Eubacterium_G. Next base: position 6,560 of record JAUUNJ010000069.1, read on the forward strand.
AAAACGTGCAAATGATTTAATCATAGCGGTGGGTCTTCCGTACTCATTTATGTCAAAACAGGCAGATGGTTTTAAAAGATATCTTGGAAAAAATAAAAATGTGGAGTTTAAATATGAGGGCAAAAAATATTATCTGGGTATTAAAGAAGTGAAGGTATTTCCACAGGGATTCCCTATGATTGCCACGGAATTGGGAGACGCAAAGAAAGACGAACTGTCGGTAGTTGATATCGGAAGCAGAACGATAGATGTTCTGACTTTTCTGCATGGAAAACCTTTATATGATAAATGCTTTTCGATTGACAGAAAAGGAACACTGGACTGTATCGAAGCAATTAGAAAGTATTATCTTGCACAGTTCCAGGAGAATGCAGACGAAGAAATGATACAGGAAATCTTCCAGAATAAAGAAGTATCACTGCCAAATGAAAATGTGAAATTTATAAAGAAGTTTGTAGAGCGATATATCAATGGTGTGATGAAACAGTTAGAAGCCAAAGAAATTAAATACAATGTTGTTTATTGTGGTGGTGGGGCAAGCGTATTAAAGAATTATGGGAAAGAAATTGATGCATCATCTGTAATAAAAGACGACATATACGGTAATGCCAAAGGTTATGAAATGCTGGCTTATAACACAATAAAAAATTGAGAGCAGATATATATCTACTCTCAATAATGCTAAATAAGAACAATAGGTAGTGTGGAAAATCGAAGCGTCAGCCAAAACAAATCGAACACATCTTTCATGTAAATACATTGCGGATGCTTTTTACACACAACCTTTGTGATTACAAATCATAGCATATTTATTTAAAAATATCAAGAGGAGGTATTTTGACAATGGAAAAACCAAAGACATATATGCTACGGTTATATCCGGATAGAGCGGCAGATAAAATATTGATTAACTATTTGAAAAGTGAGAACAACATCCAGCAATATCTGAGGCGGTTGATAGAACAGGATATCAGAAAAGAAAATATAGAAATTACTATTCATAGGGCTGTAAAAGAAACTTTTTATAACATATTTAAAGACAAAGAAATAAGAGTTCTTTCAGGAGGTAGTATCTCTTTTTCAGGTGATGAAGTGGAAGTGCCGGAAACGTTCACATTTAACACGGAAGAAAAGAAACAATCGGATATACCGCAGTTTAAAGAGGAAATTCCGGAAACGGAAATACAAAATCCAGATAGTGAAGTGGAAGAGAATGAAGAACAGGAAGAAAGCGTAGAGCAGATTACACAGGATGCATTGGCTTTTTTAGCCGGATTGGAATAATGGAGAGAAGAATATGGCGGTTAAATATTTAAAGAAAAAAGAGTTATACAGAAGAGCACAATCACTCATCGAAGAGACGTTACCATTGAGTAAAGATTTTACCTATAGATCTTATAGAGGAAATGAAAAAATTAGTGGTGGTGACTATGAAATATGCTCACAATGCTATGGAAATTGGATAAAAATTGTACATAAAAAATACGATGAAAAACAAGATACTTTTGTTTGCGATGAACAGATATTTGCTGATTATAAAGGTGGTAAGTATTTATATGAGGGAAACAAATATAAATGGATAGAAGAATAAAGGAAACTAGAGAGGGAGAAAAATCAAAAGTGTTATTTAAATTCAGAAAACACCCCAATTGTGCTCATCCAGGATGGAGCATGAAGAGAAAAGTAAGAGGATATGCTGACTATCAACCTTTTTTAAGGTGGTTCAGCAATGAAAAAATGTTACGTATATTTTACGGTGTGAGCTCAAGAGATATTCAGTTATCCAAAATATAAACTTATATAAGCTAATAGCCCCGGCAGACGTATCATTCTCATACTCCCACAATATAACATTTTATGGTACATAAAGTCTGCCGGAATATAAATATATAACATGATATAGGAGGGACGAATGAAACAACCTAAAAGACCAACTAGAGAACAAAAGCAGATAATTAGCAAAAACAGACTTAACGCAGCACATTGGATGATAGTCGAGGATGCCGGAGAAGAAATAAAAATCTTTAATAAAAGTTCAGGCAACATCCGAACAATCAGGAGGTAAATTATTAGAGATTACAAAAAGAGTTACTCTTTTCTTCTCGAGAGCAGAAAATGTATGGTATCTGATAAAAAATTAAGCCAGTAGCCCCGGCAGACTAAGTTTAACTTCCCCCCCTAAATATAGATTTCATTATCTCGTACAGCAAAAAAGTCTGCCGGAATATAAATACAGGAGGGATGTAATCCTCCCAATAAAGATTGAAAACAAGAAAATAAATAAAAAATAGTGTAAGAAAGTAAAAGGAGAATCATAAGAGAGGGAAGTAGATATATGAAAGCGGTATTAAAATATCATGGAGCAAAGAACAGGCTCGGAAAATGGATTAATAATTACATACCAAAACATAAGGTGTATGTTGAACTATTTTTTGGTAGTGGTGGAGTATTTTTCAACAAACCTAGAGTTCATATCGAGACGATAAATGACTTAAATGATGATGTTGTCAATTTCTTCAAGGTTCTTCGAGAACAACCGGAAGAATTAGCGAAACTCATATATCTGACACCATATGCAAGAACAGAATATGATTTAGCCTATGAGGACAGTGAAAATATTAGTGAATTGGAAAAAGCAAGAAGATACTGCGTTAGATGTTGGCAAGGTTTTGGAGCTGCAAATTTATATCATAATGGATTTAAAAGCGGGCAACAGACAAAATCTCCAAATCCGGCAAGAGGATTTTCTGAATTACCAGAAACATTATTGTTGGCCGGAGAAAGATTGAGAGGTGTACAGATAGAGCATCTTCCGGCAGTAGAACTAATCAAACGATATGATACAGAAGATGTATTTATCTATGCTGATCCTCCATACTTGCATAGCACAAGGAAAAATTATCTGTACAAGCATGAAATGACAGACGAAGAACACATTGAATTATTGGAATTGTTGATTAAACATCCGGGAAAAGTTCTCTTATCAGGATATGACAATGACCTGTATAACAGCATACTTCAAGGGTGGCGTAAAGTTAAGAAAGATACTTTGGCCGAAGGTGGAGTAAAGAGAACAGAAACACTTTGGATGAACTATGAGAGCAATCAGCAAATGATGATTTATGATTACATATAAAAATAATCGAAAGGAGCGGAGCAGCGCGCGAAAGAATTCTTGCTCCTTGAAAAAATGGATAAATTTGATAATGCAATAGAGCTTTTTAAAATGGGAAGCAAAA
>JAUUNJ010000070.1 GCA_030844625.1 Roseburia sp.
TCAATTCCACAAAGTGTAATAATAAGTTGGATTACTGCAATACCGCAGCCCCAGATAAAACATACTACACATGAGGCTTTTGTTATTCCCTTCCAGTACAATCCATATAGGAATGGTGCAAGAAATGCACCTGCCAGTGCTCCCCATGAAACACCCATCATCTGTGCAATAAATGTAACCTCCGGATGTGCATCCTTAAATATAGCAATGACTGCTGATACGAGAATGAAGAATACAATAAATATTCTCATTATTGTTACCTGCTTCTTTTCTGTCATTTCTTTCTTTGATGCCGGTTTAATTACGTCGAGAGTAAATGTTGAGCTTGATGTAAGTACCAGTGAAGAAAGCGTTGACATCGATGCCGATAATACAAGTACGATTACAACTGCGATAACCAATATTGGTAATGTTTTTAACATGGATGGAACAACAGTATCAAATAACGGTGTCACTCCATCTGCCTGATAAGAAATCTTATCTGCATAAAGTCTTCCAAACCCACCTAGAAAATAACATCCACCTGCAACTATAATTGCAAATACCGTGGAAATAACCGTTCCCTTATGTATATCTTTTTCACTCTTGATTGCATAGAACTTTCCGACCATCTGTGGAAGTCCCCATGTTCCAAGAGATGTAAGTATAACTACGAATAACAGCGCAAGCGGGTCTGGTCCAAGAAAGGAAGTAAACGCCCCACCTGTCCATCCCTCTGCCGGAACTGCTGACAGCTTCTGGGTCGCTGCAACCAGTCCTCCATTATCCGAAAGAACTGCACCGATCACTGCACATATTCCGAATAACATTATAACGCCCTGAATAAAATCATTAATGGCTGTGGCCATATATCCGCCAAATATTACATAAAAACCTGTCAGAACTGCCATTACAACAATAATTACCCAGTAAGGGATATCAAACGCAATACCGAACAAACTGGAAAGTCCGTTATACAATGAAGCCGTATACGGAATCAAAAAGATAAATACAATAACTGATGCCGCTACTTTAAGAGGCGTTGAGCTAAATCTTTTCCCAAAGAAATCAGGCATCGTTTTTGCATCGAGATGCTGTGTCATAATTCTTGTTCTTCTTCCGAGAACATTCCATGCAAGTAAAGAGCCGATAAAGGCATTACCAAGTCCTGCCCATGTGGATGCCAGTCCGAAACTCCATCCAAATTGTCCGGCATATCCTACAAAGATAACTGCCGAAAAATAAGATGTCCCGAAAGCAAATGCTGTAAGCCATGGGCCTACGGAACGTCCACCCAGAACAAATCCGTTAACATCTGTTGCGTGCTTTCTTGTGTAAATTCCCACATAAACCATAATGGCAAAAAACACAACCAGTAATGCTACGCAAACAATCATTTCTGTTGTCATTATTTTTGTCCTCCACTTTTTGTTTCGCTTTAAACCGTTACGCTTTAAAGCATTAAAGCAATTATACTATATTGTCATATGCAATGTCAATCAGATTTTCCACATCTAATAAGCAATCATATAAAAGAACCATAAGGGGATCATAGTGGTCAGACTTTTTTATTTGTTCCTGATTTTCTTTTTCTTGCTCCATTCCCCATATATCTTTTCGCCGTCTACAATTTTATATGCTCTTGCCTTTATATAATAAGTCTTCCTGGATTTTAATTTTTTAATGGTGACTTTTTGTTTTTTTGTTGTCTTATTTTGATACTTTTTAAACTTTTTGTCTGTAGAGTATCTTATTTGACAACCCGTCTTCCCTTTTATTTTGCTTAGTGTTATACTAATTTTTTTACCATTGGAACTTCGCTTTGCTTTCGTAATTTTAACTTTTTTCAACTTAATATCAGAAATTTTTTTCGTTCCAGGATTACTTGTAGTTATATTTTCACCGGGTTTTTGAGCACTTGTTGTAGCTTCTTCCCATAAGTCTGATTGTGTCGGTGTTTCATTATTAGCACTGGTGGTTGTTTTTTCCGTCGGAGATTCCGGCACCTTTATTGACTTATCGACCTTTCCAACAAAAGTTATATCCGTCACATTAATGGATAAACTTGTATCTGCACTCATGTACTCTCCACCAATTCTTCCCCCCATCTCAATAACTAAATCCAGTCTGCCATCATAATTTTTGTCTATTTTGACATTATTGGAAAAATGATATGTACTCCCGGCCTGAAGAGATACTCCATAATTAGCAAACACATCTTCTCCCTGATCTTCTCCAACCACTTTGATTACAACGTTTTTATCTATGCTGGATGTAATATTAAAAGAATATTGATACGTCTCCCCAGGTATATAATCAATCCCAAAAAGAGATGCCCTGATTGCCTTTGGCGTGATCCCAAGATAATCGATATTTGTTACATATGCTGAAGAATCCGGGCTTTTCCCTGTTCCCTTAACGACTGCATTGTTAAAGTATAATGACCATGGTCCTTTTCCTTCCAGCACATTTCTTGTTACCGTTTCCTCAGGAACCAAATCTGGTCTTTTTTCAGTAACACCGCTTCCTGTAATTATATTTTTCTCGGATGCTTTCTGTGATACCCTCACATAATCAACTTCCATCGTGGCTGGAAATGCATTATTATCAATTGAGAATCCCGGCCATTGCCCTCCGATTGCAAGGTTTAATATAATAAACTGTTCTTTTCTGAATTCGCCTTTATAGCCATCGGTAATGCTGTCACTAAAGAAAACAACTCCGTCAACAAGGAAATCTATTTTTTTCTCATTCCATTCTATTGCATATACATGCCACTGTGTTCTGTCAAAATCAGCCGGTACAATGCTCTTCGTGTCTCCGCCGCTGTCTGCCTGACTAGTCTCCCCATACCAATGTAATGCTCCATGAGTAAATTTTTCGGTATTTATGGCTTCCATAATATCTATTTCGCCGCATCTTGGCCATCCGATTGAACTATAATTTCCTCCCAACATCCAAAACGCCGGCCATGCTCCTAAAAAACTTGGCAATTTCATTCTTGCCTCAATTTTTCCATATCGAAACTCTGCCTTGCCTTTTGTGTTAATTCTTCCGGAAGTATAATTTTTACCTCCCCAGCTTTTTCTTAAGCCTTTAATTTTTAGTGTTCCATCACTAACCTCAATATTTTCTGTGCTGTCACGATAATACTGGAGTTCCTGATTTCCTCCACCATTACCATTTTCTTCTACATTCCAGATACTTCTGTCAAGATTGTTACCATTGAAATTATCTTCCCACACAATTTCATATTCATCATCTGCCTGAACAGTTACAGTCTGACTTTGCGCATAAAATGGAATGCCGAATGTCATGGCAAAGGCAAGTACAACTGCAATTATTCTTTTCAATGTCCCTATCATAAACACTCCATTCCTAAAAAAGGGCGGAAAATATATTGTGATAATATAAACATTCCACCCTTTCATTCATTTGATTATGTATTTGTTATAATAATCCAAAGTATTTTATTTTGTCACTTTAACTTTCTTTGCCTTACTCCACTTACCATATCCTGCCTTATTATATGCACGTACAGAAACTTTATAAGTTTTTTTCTGAAGCTTCTTCAGAATGTATTTTGTTTTATTTGTAGTTTTTGTAATCTTTTTCTTTCCTGCAACAGCTCTGATCTGATATTTTGTAGCACTTGCAACTGTTTTCCATGTGATCTGAATCTTTTTGCCCTTTACATTTTTAGCCTTAATAGAAGGTTTCCCCGGCTTGTTTACTGTAACTGATGGCGTAGTTGGTTTGTCAATATTTGTTACATTTGTTGTATGCTCGCATGTACATCCGACTATCTGGGTAGCTGTTGTTTCTTCTTCATCAGATCCTGTATTTACAGGGGTCTTTACTGTAGGCTCCTCATATTCTACCTGAACGACTGAAATATTGCTGAAATCAAGTTTACCTGATGCATTAGTTTTTTCTTTTGTTCCCGGTGCCCATACATATTTTTCTCTGATGTCATCCGGCATCAATTTAAGAAATGGTGAAGAAGAAATTGAATAGGAATAAGCATAGGAACCATATGCAAACTCAATCGTTACACTGCTCCCCCCATAATTTTCCGGCACTGTAAACTTGCGGTCAAACTGAAATGTTCCGTTTGCAGGTACTCTTACTGTCGTCAACATCAGGTTATCGCCTTCTCCTTCGGGCTTTACTAAAACTGTAACATTTTTCTCCGTAGGTGCTCCGGTTCCTTCGGCTGTCATTTCATTATCTATGTCAAATTTTAACTCATATGTGCTCTTTGGCGTCACATTCATTATTGTATCGGAGGTTAACTGAAATGGTTTATCACACCAGCCTTCCTGATATGGCCATACATCATCCGGCATATATTCTTCTCCGTACCATTCTCTCTGCCAGCCTGTAATTGAAATATTTGCAGTAAATCCACCGGAACCATTGTCTCTTACACTCGTATTTGCCAATAAAGCATCATTTTGTTCCCAACTATCATGGGTATGTACCCAATTAGCTCCTGCCAGCAGATTATCTTCTGCACTGACGTTCTTTGCCAAACCCACTCCCGCTAATAATGTCAGTGACATTGCTGCTGATGTAACGTATGCTACTGTTCTTTTGATTGATTTTCTCATTTTTATCTCCTCTCGTTGATTGTAAGAAGTGTTTTCGTCAACTTTCTTACATTTCAGCGTTTTTCTATCGTGTAATTCTGAACGTATATCTGATTTATTTTTTTATTTTTACTCCCTTAACCTTGGACCATTTTCCATAGACTTTTGTCTTACCATCATGATCCAGCTTATAAGCACGTACCCTTACATATAATGCAACCTTATTTTTTAATTTCTTTGACTTAATTGTCGGTTTAACTTTCTTTACAATCTTCTTAGCAATTGCTTTCTTATTCTTCTGAGCATTTTTCTTTGTGGTGTAGATTGCAATCTGGTAACCTTTTGCACTTTTAATCTTTTTCAGTGAAAGTTTGATTTTATTTGAAGTCTTTTTCTTTGCTGTAATCTTTTTTATTTTAGCTGTTGCCGGTGCCTTAACCTTTGCAGGTACTGTAATTGTTGAAGCCGCTGTTGATTCAACCGGCTTTATTTTTGCTGTTGTTGTTTCTTCATTTTGTACCGTAGGTTTGGTTCCCGGTTCCGTTACATCCCCAGTGACCGGTTCTTTATCCTCTATTGTCGGTGTTTCTGTATCTTTTGTTGTAGATGGCGGTGTTGTCGGATTGACATCTTCTCCTTCAACGTACTCTCTATACTGTGGATTGAAGATATCAAGTATTACATCCTCACCCATTCCATCCAGTTGTATTGAGAAATCTGCCTGACCGTCGCCATATGCTTTTGTAATAATTGAAACTGTTGTTGTTCCTTCCTGTAACTCCTTCGGTGTAAGATCGGTCATCGTTGTATATGTTCCCTGAGCCACACTAGGAGTAATATCAACAGAAAGTACATATCTGGTTCCGGCTGTTAATCCTGTAAATGTTCTTGCAACCGTTAATTTACTCTGTGTTCCTCCCGATCCGGAAGCGTTCTGAACCTGAAGATGATCACCATTTATAGGATCTAATCCGGCATATGCTGTCTTATCAGATGATATAAGAACTTTGTAACTTCCATAAGTTATATATTTACCAAATGGAGATATTAGCTGCAGTTCAATATTTGATGATGTTTCTCCCTCTCCTCCCGGTTGTGTAATGGCTTTATCACTATTATCAATGCCTTTTGCATTATATATATAAATTACTGCCTTCTGTGTACCGCTGGCATTCTTTATAACTACATCACTGTACATATACTTGAAGTTTGACAGGTACATAATTACGCCTGCGCCATCAACAAAACAATCAAGTTTGATTCCATTGACAGTTATTTCTCCAATATCCGCATCTTTAAATGCCACATAAATACCAGATTCTGTTGCGGCTCCATATTGCTGAATATTTACAATTTTATCAATTGTTCCCTTACCACATACCGCTTTAAACTGATTCTGACCTGTATCCCCCTGTAAAAAAGCCTCATATGCCAATCCGGAATATCCGGCTGCTTCTGTATTTTCACTTTGAGATGTCTGCGGTGTTGTCACTTCCTGAGTTTCTTGATTTGGTGTTGTCACTTCCTGACTCTCTTGATTCGGTGTTGTCACTTCCTGACTCTCTTGATTTGGTGTTGTTACTTCCGAAGTTTCATTGTCCGCGGTTGTCACCTCTGTTCCACCATTTGGATTTGAGTTATATACTTTAAGGCTTACATTGCTGATTGTTATATTGGCTGCTTCACTCGCCGTGTTATTTACATAGCCCATCATCAAACCAAATAATACATTATCCGTTGTCTGTGTTGCCTGAAATACCACCTCAATATCTTTTGTTTCTCCGGCAGACACTGACGTGATTTCCCCTTGGAATACTGTCCAATTTACATTGTGCTGTACAAGTAACTGAAGTGTCTTATCCACATCTGATGTTACCGTATATGTAGCTTTATACCATTTGTCTTTAATTAACTGAACCTTGTTCTGCTTAAGCTGTGTAGCCCAGCTATCACCACTCTCATACGCCGGTACCGCAACTGATACGGTTCCATCTCCATTATTTGTGTATGTTCCGCCTAATTCAATCCATAAAGCATCCTGAACCGCTTCATCTGTGGTTGTATCTGCATCACTAAAAGTTAAACCCTTTAACAATTCTGTTCCATCTGCAACATCCGGTGTTGTAACCATTTCATGTGTTGGGATTGTGACAGTAATATCTTTAGACTTTGCAAATTCTCCATCTCCATTTACACCTGTTACACAGAATGTATGTGCCCCTGATGGGAAATTCGTAAGTTCAAGATTTGCCCCGTTTGTTACCGAACCCCAAAGTGTGCCATCTACATAAAGATTGTAAGATGATGCACCTGCAATGGTATTCAAACCTGCTACAAAAAGAACTTCTCCGCCTCCAAAATCATTTACTGAAATCACAACACCCGCTCCTGATTCCGGTAAATCTGCTACAGCTGCACTAGCCTTATTATTGTAGATTGTAACCGAACTTACAATCATTGCAATTGCACAGATAAGTGCAATCGCTTTTTTCATTTTTTGTTTCACAATAACCTCCTTTTCTGTTATAAAACACGTGATAAATAAAATTTACTTTTTAATTTTTACTTTCTTAACCTTAGACCACTTTCCATACACTTTTGTCTTACCATCTAAGTTGTAAGCCCGAGCCCTTGCATACAATTTCTTTTTATTTTTAAGTTTTTTTGATTTTATAGTTACTTTAGCTTTCTTAACAAATTTCTTAACGATAGCTTTTTTGTTTTTCTTTGCTTTTTTCTTGTTTTTGTAAAGTGCTATCTGATAACCACTAACACCGCTGATTTTCTTAAGTGAAATTTTAACCTTCTTAGCGGTTTTCTTTTTTGCTTTTATTTTCTTGATTTTTACTTTTCCAGGTACTTTAACCTTTGTTTCAGCAGGTTTTACAGTTGTTTTATTTCCTGAATCTGAAGGTGTTGTAACATCTCCTGAACCGGATGGTGTTGTAGTATCTACTGAATCGGATGGTGTTGTCAGTTCATCTGAACCGGATGGCCGTTCTGTTTCTCTTGGTGTTTCCGGATCAACAATCGGTGTTGAACCATCACCTAATTTATAGTCACCATAAAGATTATCATTTGCACCATTTGTTTTCACACCCTCTATGGTATCAGGTTTTTCGTCTTGATTTTCCCCTACTTGTCTCTGGAATACACGCACATAGTCCACATACATGTTGGCTTCTGTAAACGTATCATAATTTGGTTCATAACCATTATCAAAAACACCGCCCGCAGCCAGATTCATAATCAAATAAAATCTCTGGTCAAATGGAGCATTGGGATTTCCCCTGTCAGCTCCTGAATACCATTCGGCATTGGTACATTTAAAATAACATTTTCCATCACAGTAAATTTTAATGCTGTCCTCTTCCCACACAAGACTGTATACATGCCAGTCAGAAAAATCTGTTTTTTTGTTTCCATTTTCAACCATGTTAAACATATCGCTGGCATTTACATTTCCAGGCCACTGTGATCCGAAATGGATGGTTCCAAATACCATATTTGGAATTCTTCCACGGCCTTCAAACACATCTATTTCACCGGAACTCGCCCATGTACCATATCTGTCATCATTTGGCATCATCCACATTGCCGGCCATACACCGGTACCTGTAGGTAATTTCGCTCTGAAGTCCACACGTCCATATTTTACAGAAAACTTATTCCTTGAAATTAATTTTCCTGATGAATACAAAGCTGTCTTTGTTTTGGACGGATCATCCTTTTGGGCAAAAGTCTTCTTGTCTTTTTTCAATGTAATTTTTAGTGACCCATTTTGAACAGATGAATTTTCCTCCGAATCTGTGTAATGTTCTAATTCTTTATTTCCCCATCCAAAGGTATTGATATCATTCTCATCCAATAAATATCCTGTTTGTCTTGTCCATTTGGAATTATCGAGAGTTGTTCCGTTAAATTCATCATTCCATATTAATGACCAGCCATCTGGTGTCTCAATATCTGAGTCGTTGTTATCATCAACCGTAATATCCCCCATGTCTGACACATCAGGTATCTTTGCTTCAGGGTCACCTAAAAATGTATAATAAACGTAGTTATTATTAATAGCTCCTCCACTTTGTCCATTCTGTGGATATCCGATACGTATATAGGTATCTTTCTTTACCGGTCTGAACCATAAACCATAAACATGATCCACCCAATATCCCCACTGCTGATTATCAGAATATTTACTATATCCATTTCCCTGATAAATCCATCCGCTGGAGCCCACATCGTTAAGTGCAACCCACTGTCCTCCGGTCCATTTACCATTACTGTAGGTTGCTCCAATGCAGACCTCATATGTAAATAAATCCAGATCCTTTCTTACCGCTTCTGTTCCACCGATTTTCGGCAATTGAATTGCAAGACTGGCTGTATGGCTTTCGTTTTTTGCATCCAGTGTTGTTGTTCCATTAAAGGAAGACAGGGTCCAATTGTTTCTGACAGGTTCCTTGTATGTCACCTTTACGTCTGTATAAACAGCAGGGTTCCCCTTCTTTTGGAATCGGAGAGTAAATGACCAGTCAATATTCAAAAACCAATATCCACCTGTTCCATCTGTATAAATTCCAAAATTCTGATCCCAGATAAATCCGGAATCTGCATTTGCCAAAAACTGCACCCAGCCTTTTCCGTCATTATTGTTTACCAGGATGTCAATATCATCCTTGACCTGATCATATATTACATTTTTATCACCATTAAAAGTCCACTCACCCCAATGGGTAGCAGAACCACCAGTAGCATCTGCCGTAATATTTGCCTCCGGTCCTGATGAAATACTTGTTAGTTTTAATACCGGAAGCTTTGTAAATGTGAACTTGTAGTCCAGATTTATATTGTTTGTTATTCCGTGGAAACGAATTTCTGTTGTTTCATTTAATTTGAACCAGCAGACCCAGCCGTCCGCATCATCTGTCCATTGCTGATGTTCCCAGCCCCATGTGCTGTTGTACAGAAAGTAACTTACATCATCAATTTTTTTCCATTCTCCATTGGTTCCCTCGTCCTGCTTTACATAAAGCTGGAGATCCTTTTCAACTTCCGGAAGTGCTAATTCCTGGCTTTTTTTACCGTTAAACTTTGGCATAACAAATCCAAAACTGGCATCCGTCACCCCGGATTTTGACTGTGTTGGTCCGTTGTTGCTGTCATAATAATCCATAGATGTAATTTTAGTTGTTTCAGCAG
>JAUUNJ010000071.1 GCA_030844625.1 Roseburia sp.
CCCAAATAGGAAAATACCCAGCCTGCGCCAATCCCCGCCGTAAAGCATGCAATAAACTTAATTACAATTTCAACTGCCGCAAAAGCAAAAGCATTCTGTGCTGTTTCCGCCTTTCTCTTTTTACACAAAATCGAACAGCTTACCACTAATAATACAGATAAAATAATCCACCATGCAATATGGAGAGCTTTTTCTGTACTGAATGCAGCCACAAAAGGTGCCGCCACCGGACAAAATAAAGTAAATACCGAATTCGGTAAATACCCTTCTGACAGTCCCGGAATTATTGATTTTGGAAAGGTATAGCACAAAACAACGCTAATGGGATAAACAGCACTAATTACCACATAAGAAATAATTACATCAACAACCGTTCCACAGCACAGTGATATAAAAGCAATAAAACTTACATTTCCGATAATTCCCAGCAAAATAATTCCGATTACCTTAAACACTTTAATCATTACCACATCACTAAGAGTCAGAAGTGCTCCCATGGTTCCAAATACAAGCATCGGAATTATGCTTGCCGTCATAACCGCCATAAATCTTGAAAAGAATAGTGTTCTCCTGCTTACCGGAAAACTTCCAAAAAAATCTACTGCTCTCTTATTATGCATATAAGAAAATGCCATGATTGTAAGTATTGTGGAAAACAGGATTACCACTGCCGCAAAAAAAGTTCCCGGGAGATATTCTCCTAGATCCCCCACTCCATCAATATAATATTCCATTTTTGTCATTCCATAAAGCTGGGAAGCCTTATATTGACTGCATATTATCATTCCCAAAATTTCTATCATTGGAAATGTCATAAACAGCAGAATCCAGTATGCAATTGAAAATGGCAGATATTTTCTTAATGTCCATTTATAAATGGACAAGGCTTTCTGCTTATTTGTTAAACCTATATTATTTTCCATAACCTGCATCCTCCATTTCGTTAATAAACACTTCTTCCAGTGTAGATGGAATCGACTCAATAAATGCCGGATTAAGGGCATTTAACCGTTCCATAATTTCATCAATGTCTCCTCTTACCATCAGGCAGTAATAACTTCCCACCTGACTGATAATCTGGGCATCCAGCCCGTTAAAGATATCCCCATCAGGAGTTTCCGTAAGAGCAAGCTGAATTTTATGTAACTTATTTTTTAATACATCGGTCTCTGTATTCGTCACCAGCTCACCATTATGCAGCAGCACAATTCTGTCACAGATATCATCGATTTCTCTTAAATTGTGAGATGCTATAATGCAGGTCATATTGTTGTCCGTAACATCCTCAATAATCAGTTTTTTCAGTGTTTTTCTAATGACCGGATCAAGACCGTCAAATATTTCATCAAGGAATAAATATTTTGGTCTGGTTGCAAATCCAAGAATCAGTGACGCCTGACGCTGCATTCCCTTACTCATGTTAATAATTTTTTTATTTGTCTCTATAGGAAACATACCACACAGTTGACAGAACCGTTCCTCATCCCATGTAGAATAAATATTTCTAAATAATTTTGCCAGATTTTCCACTGTACTGTCATTAAAGAAATAAGGATAATCGGCAATATAATAACATTGTTCTTTTATGTTGTGATTATCAAAAGCCTTCTGTCCATCTATAATAATTTCTCCCCCATCTGCTTCATACACCCCTGACAGGGTCCTAAGCAAAGTACTTTTACCACTGCCATTGCTGCCTGCCAGACCGAAAATAGTCCCCTCTGAAATGGAACAGTTCATATTATTTAGTGCAATGGTGGTATCAAACCTTTTGGTCAAATTCTTTATTTCAATCATTCCCGATTTCCTCCATTTATTATCTGTTCAATCATCCCGTCAATCTCCTCTTTTGTCACACCACTCTTGTAAGCTTTTTTAAGTGCTTCCTTAAGTTCCTGTCTTGCCTCTACTTTTTCTGCCTCACCTCTGCATAATTTATCCGAAACAAAACTCCCTCTGCCTACAGTAGAATATATATAACCATCAGCTTCCAACATTTTATATGCTTTGGAAACTGTATTTGGATTAATTCCCAGTTCTGATGCCAACACTCTCACCGGCGGAAGTTTGGTATTGCTTTTCAGCACACCAAGAGATGCCAGTCTTACAACATCATCATATAATTGCTGGTATACGGGTGTTCTTGATCCAAAATTTACAGTAAGCATTTCTCGTCCCCTTTCTTGTTTTAATTGTACTACTTCAAATAGTACAATATTATAATACAGAGATTTACTTTATTTGTCAATATATAAACTGTTTTTGTTTTTGTATTTAAAAAAAGTTGCTGTATTTTCTTTAATACAAATTATCTACAGAAAAAGAGGGCTGCTGACATAATAATTCTTATTATTCGTGTCACCGCCCTCAGAGATATTTCCGGAAGAACATATTACATTTTTTCACTATTTAATTATCTTCTTGCTACAATAATATGTGATCAAAAAGTACACTCCATATATTACGGCTATCATTACTGCTGTAATAATAATGGAATATGTTACGCCGGTTGTTCCCATAGTTTCCAGCATATATACACACACCTGAATTCCAAAGATGGAATGTATTACCGCTACAATGAGCGGGAGTCCAAAAAACATTGCACATTGTGCGAACAAAGATTTTGATATCTCTTTTTCGTCCACGCCAATCTTTCGAAGCACAATATATTTTTCCCTGTTATCGGTTGCTTCCGACAGTTCTTTCAGCGCCAGTATGGCTGCTCCTGAAACCATAAATATAAATCCGATATATACCCCGATAAATACCATCATTGCTGCCAGTCCTATACTGCCCTCATAGATCAGTGTTTTTGTTACTCCATCAATCTCAGGCCATTTTTTGTCGGAAGGGCAGATCTGTTCTGCAAAATCATCACTGGTAATATATTTTTCTATTTTGTCCGCCTCTGCTTCATTTTCTGCATTATAGTTTGCCGCAAAATAAGAAGCCTCAACTTTTAATTTTGATAAGTCTGCACTGTCAGGCACCAGAATAATACCAAAATTCACATGATTTTCTGCCATTAAGATAAATCCATCTTTACATTCTTTGTATTTTGGCTTGTATTCCCTATTTCCCAATTTAATAACCGGGGCTTTTTTAAGTCCTTCATTTCTAATCTCAACCATAGATTCGTAATCTGCCACAACAATGTATTCATTGTCTTTCAGGGAATACTGCTCTATTCCATATTCCTGTGCAATTCTGTTATAATCGCCAACCTTTATAAACTCTTCCTTCATATCCTTATAATATTGAACTAAGGATTCTCTCAGATTCAAACTGTCAATATAATCCTTTGCCATGTCATAAACCGATATTCCCCCCTCATAACTCTGAAAAGAAACTTGATCTTTAAAAATGGACATATCCACATTTGTTTCCTTAAAAACATCCTCAATTGAATATTTACTGTCACCATCCATATATAGATTTACATCCATATTTACCATCTCTTTCAAATTGTCATTCATTGCTTTTCGCACAGACATGGCACTGGAAAAAATACAGATGACCATAAATAGCATAAGACATATAATAGTTCCCGAAAATACGGTTGTATTGATTCGGCTTCCCAACTCTTTTACGGTGAAGCAGTTGAGCCCTTTAAAATAAAATCTCCTGCTCTTTTTACTGATAAATGTAAGCATACCCGACAATGACCAGAAAATCATAAAGGTTGAAATAATTCCTTTTACAATCTGCATCAAAAATCGGCTGGTGTCCGTAATATTATCTTTTCCTGCAGTAACACTGTAATATGCGCTTCCCAGAATAACAACTGCTATGATAAAAACAATCATACATACAATAGGATTTTTTGCCACATTCTTTTCAGATTTTCGTCCCGCATTCATCAGATTAATCAGTTTTGTTTTTCCCACAACCAGAGCATCCATCAGCAGAACTACCAAATACATCACTAGGAAATAGAGGATTGTCTTCGTTATGGCAGCCTGTGATACAATGAATTTAAACTCTGTCATATCTGCCTCAATCATATTCGCCACAACTATACTCATTCCCTGAGATGCAAAAACACCAAGTATCAGACCTGCTACCAGAGAGATTGCACCAATAATGAAAGTTTCAAATAAAAGAATCATGGAAATATTTCTCTTGCTCATTCCCAAAGTCATATAAATTCCAAATTCTCTTTTTCTTCTTTTCATCAGAAAATTGCTGGCATACACAATTAAAAATCCCAACACAAACGCCACAAACACACTGACTGCTGCCATACTTTCGTTCATCAGTTTTACAATATCTGCTGTGGAGGATGAAACCTTCAGCATAACAGTCTGTTTTTCCAGCGCATTAAACACATAAAATACCGCCACACCAAGAATAAGTGTTGCAAAATATATCATGTAATCCTTCATGCTTTTTTTTAAGTTTCTTACAGATAATTTAAAGAGCATCATTTAAATTACCTCCCAACATTGTGACTACATCAATGATTTTATCGAAAAACTGTTTTCTCGTATTATTTCCTTTTCTGATTTCACTGAAAATCTGTCCATCTTTGATAAATATTACTCTGGATGCATAACTTGCAGTAAATGCATCATGGGTTACCATAAGGATTGTCGCCTTTTTTGCCACATTCATTGCCGACATACTCTCTAACAGCATTCTTGCAGATTTGGAATCCAGAGCTCCTGTAGGTTCATCTGCCAGAATCAGCTTAGGATCTGTTATCAATGCTCTCGCCGCAGCGACTCTCTGTTTTTGCCCTCCGCTCATCTGATAACTGTATTTTTTTAATACATCTCTTATTCCCAAAAGTCCGGCAATCTCCATAACCTTTTTATCAATTTCCTTTACCGGAATTTTCTGAATAGATAAAGCAAGTGCAATATTTTCATAAGAAGTCAGGGTATCTAACAGATTGAATTCCTGAAAAACAAATCCCAATGCTTCTCTTCTGAATTTATTTAACTGATTCCCCTTAAGTTTTGTAATATCTTCATCTCCCACAAATATATGTCCACTTGTAACCTTGTCAATTGTGGAAATACAGTTAAGCAGGGTCGTCTTGCCTGAACCACTGGCACCCATAATTCCTACAAATTCTCCCTCTTCCACATTAAATGAAACATTATCCACTGCCTTTGTAAGGTTAGACTGGTTTCCGTAATATTTTTCTACATCCTCTAATTTTAAAATTGTATTCATATTTAACTTCTCCTTTCGATACTAATATAAATCTTTTGTAATCTTACAGCCATCGATTTATATAACATAACCTTACAGTTTTGTAAGAAAACAGGGACGTGGTAAAACCGCTTGTTTTGCCACAATCCCTACCTGTTACATTGAATAATATTTTTCTTTTCCAAATTCCAGATAAACCTTTGTGTATTGTCCCTCTTTCGATTCTATCCATATATGATGTCCCATTTTTTCACAAAGTTTTCTGCATATATACAGTCCCATTCCCGTAGATGTCTGAACCCTTCTCCCGTTTGTTCCGGTAAATGTTTTTTCAAACACATTGACAATGTCATTCGAAGCAATTCCCATTCCATTATCTGTTATTGTAAAAATAGTTTTATTTTCCTCCTCATATGCAGCAAATTTTATTTTCCGGTCATTATCCCTGACATACTTCACACTGTTACTGATAATCTGCCCCAAAATAAATTCCAGCCATTTCGAATCCGTTGTAACTTCCATGTCCAGATTTTGTTTTTCCACTGAAATTTTACTTTCAATCAGCAGTTCTTTATTGGCTACAACCACTTTGTTCACACTGCTTTCCAAATTACATTTTTTTAAAAGATAATCTTTCTCTGCCGCATCTGATCTGGCCATAAATAAAATCTGCTCTACATAATGCTCTATTTTTTTTATAAGCATTTTTTCTTTCTCTGGATTTGTGTTCCCATTGTAATTCATCAGTGTAAGACTGGCTAACGGAAGTTTAATTTCATGAATCCACATTTCCAGATATTCCTTAAATTCTTTATTACTCTTATTGAGTTTGTTTATTTTTTCTTTCATGGACTTGTCGATTTCATATAACGACTCTTTCAAAATTCTTGCCTCTTCAAACTCCGGCATATCTAACATTTCTGTAATTAGATACTTCTGATCCATGTTGTCCAGCTTCATTAAAAAATCTTTATAAAATCGGTCCCGCTTCCAGTAATCCACTGCAAGTACAGCGGAAAAGGAAAAAAGCATAAGCACTGTCTCTGCAATAATGCATGATCTGTTTACCTTAAAAGCCATTTGCAATGCAGATAGTATAAAAAGGAGAATTATAAATATTGTAATTGCCAGTGATTTATCTTTTATATATGTTCTTACTTTCATCCTATAATATAACCTTGTCCCCTCTTTGTTTTTATGATATCCACAAGGCCCCTTTCTTCCAGTTTTTTTCTTACTCTGTTAATGTTTACGGTCAAGGTATTATCGTCAACAAATTCTTCATTATCCCACAGATAGCTTATAAGTTCATCTCTGGAAACAATACGTCCTTTATTATCCATCAGATATCCAAGTATTTTCATTTCATTTTTGGACAATTCTGTTTCTTTTCCATCAACCATAAAAACGCCTTTTGACAGATCCAGCTTCAGGTGATTCATTTCTAATATATTTTTGGTACTGCTTCCCATTCTCTTAAATATTGCTTCTATATGAAGCAAAAGAATGGATGGATTATATGGCTTTGCAATAAAATCATCCGCTCCGTAACTCATGCATAACACTTCATCAATTTCAGTATTTTTGCTTGTAACCATAATGACAGGCACATCGCTTTCCTTTCTAAGCTGCCTTAAAAGATTTTCTCCATCTGTATAAGGCAGATTAATATCAAGCAAAATCAGGTCAGCATTGGTTTTGATAATTTCCGGCAAAAGATTATCAAACTGCTCCACAGCCACGCCCTCATATCCATTTTTTTTCAAAAGGATTTTAAGCTCTTCCCTTAATCCTTCATCATCTTCAATGACTAATATTCTTCTCATATACCACTCCATTCTGTTTTCCAAATAGTATATAAACAATAACAAAACTTCTTATTATTATATTTTTCAAAATATATCTTAGCATATCATATAAATAAAACAACCGCACTGATAAATCAATTCTCCTGTACGGTTGTTTTACAATCACTATATTCTGTTATTTGAGTATTTTATTGCAACGATTCTAATAAATCTATAATAGTATCAATATTTTCAAAATTATCTTCATTTCTCTCATCATACGGAATGTCTACATCAAACTGATCCTCCAGTCTTACAATTAATTCCATCAATTGCTTTGATTCCAAAAATTCCGCAATGCTTATGTCTTCATCATCCGGGTCCAACAATGGGTTGATGTCGCATAAAATTTCTACTATGTCATCTCTCATATTTTTTTCCTCCTGAAAACCTGATTTTTAGAAATTTAATACAGATATATATTTACCATATTATGTGCTACTGTTCAATATATTTACACCATTTTCTTATTTTATTTTTTATTTACTGCCACATTTCCAGAAATTGCGTTTCCGTTATAATCTCCACTCCCAGCTCTTTTGCCTTTTTATTCTTTGAAGATGATGACAATGCATCATTATTAATCAGATAATTTGTTTTGGACGTTACAGAACCGGTAACTTTTCCTCCACGCTGTTCAATGTATGCTTTTACCGCATTTCTATTAGGAAAATGTTCCACATTTCCCGTAATTACAAAAGTAATTCCTTCCATACTCTGAACATTGTAATTTACTTCCGGTCTTGTTATTTCTACCTCTTTCAACAGTCTGTCCAGTTGTTCTGAATTGTCCCGATCAGCAAAATAATCACAGAATTTCTCGGCCATCTTATCACCGATACCATCAATTTCTATCAATTCATCCACAGTGGCATTTCTGATTTTTTCAATGTCAAAATTAAAAGCTTTACAAATAACCTTAGCATTGGCAACACCAATATTCGGAATTCCAAGGCTGTATATCAATGCCGGAAGATTAACCTTTCGTGCTTTCTCAAGAGAATCCATCAGATTATCGTAGGACTTCTGTCCAAACCCTGATGTATTAATAATCTCATCATGAAACCTGTCTAAATGGAAAAGATCCCCGAACTCATGAATATAGCCTGCATCAATAAATTTCTCCAATGTTTCCTCCGATAAACCTTCTATATTCATTGCATTTCTGGACACAAACAGCGTATAAAGCTTAATATGTTTGGCAGGACATTGTCTGTTCGCACAATACAGAGTCTTCACACCATTCTCATTTCTGATTTCCGTCTTTTGCCCACATGCAGGACATTTATCCGGAATATGCTCCATTCCACTTGCCGTAATGTTTTCAGATATCTGTGGGATAATCATATTTGCCTTATAAACCTTAATCCGGTCACCCGCACTCAGCTTTAATTCTTCCATAATACTTATATTGTGTACACTTGCCCTGCTTACGGTTGTTCCCTCCAGTTCTACCGGTTCAAAAACAGCTACCGGATTAATCAGTCCGGTTCGACTTGGACTCCATTCGATATATTTCAGTGTGGTTTCTGCCTGCTCATCTTCCCATTTAAACGCCATTCCATTTCGCGGAAACTTTGCTGTACTTCCAAGAGAAAGTCCATAGTCTATATCATCAAACATTAAAACAAGTCCATCGGAGGGATAATCATAATTCTTTACCTTTTCTGCAAAATACTGCACCGCCTCCTCCATAGAATTTCGGCTGACAGGCTTTCGCTCAACCACCTCAAAGCCCTGCTCCTCCATCCACTCAAACTGCCTTTCGATGGAATTACGGAAATCCACCGCTTCCGCACTAATTAATGCAAACGCCACAAAGTTTACATTCCGCTGTGCAGTAATTTCACTGTTTAACTGCCTTACCGAACCGGAGCATAGATTTCTTGGATTCTTATATTTTGCCTCTGCATCCTGGATCTCCCGGTTAATCTGTTCAAAATCCGAGTATTTGATTATCGCTTCTCCCCGAAGGGTAAGCTTTCCTCTATATGCAATTGACAAAGGAATGTTCTTAAAGGTTCTGGCATTGGCAGTAATAACTTCTCCCACCTGTCCGTTACCTCTTGTGACCGCCTTTACAAGCTGCCCGTTTTCATACGAAAGAACTACTGTCAATCCATCCAGTTTCCATGACAACAAACATTTTCTATCCCCTGCAAAATCAGCAAGAACTTCCACTTCCTTTGTCTTATCCAGCGAAAGCATTGGACTCTCATGCTGTTCCTTGGGCAGTTCGCTGACTACTTCATACCCCACATTCACTGTAGGACTTCCAGCCAGCACCATCCCTGTTTCTTTTTCCAGTTCTGCCAGTTCGTCATATAATCTGTCATACTCCAGATTAGACATTATTTCATTGGCTTCCTGATAATATGCCTTGTTTGCCCTGTTCAATAATTCAACTAATTCTTTTATTCGTTCAAACTTATTCATTTCTGACTCCATTACATTAATTCGATTTATTTATGTCAATAATTCATGTTTCTACTTATTAACATTATTTTTTTTCTGTCTTTCCCTTTAAACTGTCTAAAAGTTTTTGACGTTCCTGATTCGAAACATCTCTGTATGTTCCTATTGGTAAAATGCCCAATTCCACATTCATTACTCTGATTCTTTTTAATTTCTGTACATGATATCCCAATTCCTCACACATTCTTCGTATCTGCCGGTTCAATCCCTGAGTCAAAATTATGTTAAATGTA
>JAUUNJ010000072.1 GCA_030844625.1 Roseburia sp.
TGTGTATTTGGAATTTCTCATTTTGGCTTGTACTATTTATATTCTAGCACCACTTCTTCTTGATTCTGCTCATGATGCAATGCCTTATTACCAGTATTGCAGACGGAATGGAATCACTCCATTTATTGATTTAAATGAAAAGCGGGGCATCAAAGAAAAATACAAAGATGACTTTACCATCGGTGAAGATGGCATTCCTGTCTGTAAAGCGGAAAGGAAAATGAATCATGATGGCGTTGAAATTTCAAAAGCACGGATAAAATTCCGGTGTCCTCTTGCCAGCAGAAAACACGGGTGCTCCTGTGAATCCCCATGCTCTGATTCAAAATATGGAAGAACTGTCCATCTTGCAATGAAAGACAATCCGCGTCTTATAAATATCCCTCCGCGTGACAGCGAGCAGTGGAAAAGTGAGTACAATGCAAGAACTTCTGCTGAACGCTCAAACAAGCGTGAGAAAATAGACTTCAAATTAGAAAGCGGCAGACACCGCTCTACTAAGATGTGGTACTGCCGCCTCTATCACATCCTGATGTTACAGCATCTGGATGCATGGGATTTGCCGTTTGAATCCACCCTGAGAAAGTTAATTTTGAACGTAGCATAATCCTACAGACATCATACCTCATTTTTTGGCATAGCAACAGTCCTATGTCTATTTTTTTTACCCATTTTTTCTATTCCGAATAATATTTACTTGTCAAAGTTCAATGCCAGAATTTCGCTGGCATGATCAATCAGAATTCCGAGAGATCATATAATTCTAATCTGACCAGAATTTAGGTTTACACTGTCTTCTCGTATGTTAGATATTTCATACTCTCTGGCGCCTGTAGCAAAAAGGACTTCCACAACTGCTATATCCCTCAATTTGTATTTATAACCTGTTAAACCATTCTCCTTTAGGCAATCATACATGTAATTTAATAACATCTCTATTTCTTCTCGCGGTATTACCCTCGGAAGAGTCAAGGTTTCTTTAAATTTAACTTTAATCTTCCTAAAAGGATTGCGCGATATAATCTCTTCTTCCTCCAAATAATTATAAAAGGCCTTTAAAGATGCGATTTTCCTCTTTACCGTCTTCTGCTTATATTTTTTATGTAATTCAGTAATATACTCTTCTATCTTTTCTCTATCCGGCTCATCACAACAAATAAATGCAAAGTACTGACGTAAATCAATCCGATATGCTTTGAGCGTTTTCTTATCAAGTTCTTTTCTGTATTCACAATATTCCAAATATGGCACCAATTTATCCTGTATCCTCATTTCATAAAACCTCCATTGTCTTTATTATATAAACAACATACTATCGTTTTCAGTACTATTTTCAATAGAAAGTTCTTCCAAAATAAGAAAAGTCAAGGTGTGATACTTTCTAACAGAAATCTGCTAATTTTCTATATTCTATCAAATACAGAAAACCCTGCGAGAACATTTCTGATCCTACGCGGGGTTTTTCACTCATTATAAAATTTCTACTTTTCTTCTGCTACCAATCGTGCATATTTTTACGGATAAATATTCAGCAGTTCTTCCGGAGAAAACAATGTAATCCCAAAGGAAAGAAAATCCTTTTTATTCCTTGTCACAATCGCATCACACTGATTAGCCTTCGCACAGGTTGCAAGCAGGCAGTCTTCAAAATCAGATGCTCTCTGCAAATAAGCATTCAACACATCTTCGTTCGTCACTGTTAGCACTTTTGCTATGTCCAAAACGGAGCCAAGCGCCTTATAAGCCAGATCAACGCTGTGCAACTGGCGACGAATCAGATAAAAAATATCTGTTGCACTGGATGCGGAAAGAAATCCTTGAACCCTTTTATTCTCGCACAGATCCAGAACAGCCTTTGAATCCTTAAAAAAGGGTTCCCTCTCTGCCAGTACATCCAGAAAAATATTAGTATCAATCATCAACCGCATATTTAGCAAGCCTCTCTTCTCTCAGCATCTTTGCATCATAGTCATCTGCCAGTTTCCCGGCAAGCATTCCGCTGATAGATTCCACTGCGGAAACATTCGGATTTACCATTTTTGCAACTGTTTTTCCGTTCCGGGTAATAAAAATATCCTCAGAACGCAACATATCAAGATATTTACCAAAATTGGTTTTAAATTCCGTAGCCGTTACGATCATCTGAAAACCTCCCTTGCCTTTTGCTATTTATATTATACTCGATTCTTGCAGTTTTATCAATTCATATCGCTCGGTTTTTCGCATATTTTTGTATAAATCGTGCGATTATACTTAAAACATTCTTCTGTCCCTATAACCGCAAAAGATTCCTGCCAGATATATTCACTGCCTTATCGTGTAGATATCATCTACTAGAAATTCTACTCTTTTTTATCTGTATTAATCTTATTATGGGAGCCTTTCGTTAATCTGTGAATTGCACGGAATACAATATCTCCATTTTTTCCCAAAATATCACTTTTTATTGGAATCGTAACAGGATTGCAATCCTTCACTCTGATATCCATTTCGGTAAAAGATACAGGTTTCTGTCAGGATTTCACCACTCTGTATAACCGGCCTTCCTACCATACATGATAACGACCGCTTGACAGATTCAGGTTCTCCAGCCATGCCTGCTGCTTTATTTCCGGTGTAATCGGATATGAGATTTCTCTCTCCAGATCATCCTCATGTGAATTTTTAAATAAATAATTTGTTGTCACATCAAAATAAACCTCTACTTTTTTGAACAGGTCCACTCTTTCATTGCTATAACATACAAGCAGAGGTATTAATTCGTAGAAGGTTTCCCTTCTATGAATCAATACCCCTGCAATACTTCCTCATTCCAAGCAAAGAGCTAGCAACCATATTTTTAATACGAAATGTTGGTGCTTTAATCATTCATCAGATAACGACATTTCTTTTTGTACCATATATAACCGATAGTATAATCCATGATGCCTAAGAAGTTCTTCATGTATACCTATATCCTCAATTTCTCCATTTTCTAATACAATTATCTTATCTGCTCTTTCTAACATGCAATTAAATCTATGAATTATCAAAATTGCAATTTTATCCCGCATTTCCTCCCATATCATATTTAGCACGGCTTGTTCCGAAGCAATGTCAAGAGATGCATTGGGTTCATCAAAAATATACACTTCCGCTGGCTTAAACAAGGTTCTACCCAATGCCAATTTCTGCCACTGGCCAATAGATATTTGTATCCCATCAGTAAACTGATAGCCTAACGGTTGTTCAATATTATCTTTAAAATCTTCCAAGGTTACTTTATCCAGTATTTTATAAAGTTCACGATCATTTTCCACGCGATTATCACCATATCTTATATTATCTCGAATGCTACATAAAGTTTTACGCAACATCAGCGTTATGATGGTTTGCGTTAAAGGTTGCATCTCCGTGGCCTGTACAATCACAATTGCAGTTATAGAACGGATCCCACAATCCTCTTGTGCTCTTCCAACCTTCTGAGCATACACAACCAGCTCTTGGGGTTACCCCATTTGGAACTTCATTAACAACTTTCATTACAAGTCCTCCTTCCATTTATTTCTGATTCCCTATACATCACATATTTCCATTAACTACTTACGGATTGCGCACCTCCGTTTTTGCATCCAATATCCATATACAACGCAAGGGATATTCAGACAATTTTCAGAGCTGCCACCTCAATACCCGAATTCTGCATGAGTGTGTAATCAAAATTTTTCCTCAAAATTTTTGTATTCCATATTTGGAAAAGTTTTTGTACACAAGTGGCAGCAATATAATAGCCAGAATGCCATAAATAGACATGACAAACGGTATTTGTCGAACAACAATAGGTCCTATTTGAAAAATGATCGGTACTTTTGCATACTCTATAATATTCATAAATACGCTTGGCATGATATTAAAAAATGTTTCAAAAACCGGTACAGCACGCCCTATAAACGGCATCATACAATATAAAAAGAAAGGAATACAAATTGCCAAATTTGCCGAATGCATTTTTACAGTTACCAGCATTGTTATCGCCGCTGAAAACAAACTAGCAATATATCCACACAGTAATATTAAAAAGTAATACTCACCATATGTCATACTATAAATGCTATACGGCTGATCTATCTGATAAGGTGTCAAGAACCCACTTGTACCCATAACCCCAAAGGAAACAATTGACAGTATTCCCATTCCAGTCCAATAAACAACTGTTGTCATAACAATACCTGTCAAAAGTTTATTCCTAGTTGCTTTAGATCTCCCGTATTTTGTAGAAAAAAACACAGCTTCGGCTTTGGTACGAAATTCATCGGCAAATATGCCCGCAGCCAAAAAACCAATTACAACTGCAAGTATGATTCCATATGTCTGAGCATACATAGCCATTGTATCCCAAGAATCTTTTGCCGCATAATCAAGCGGCATTTCTATCTCTTCGTACTTTCTTTTCAAGAACTCTTGCTGCTTTGAGCTTTTTCCGTAAGACTGAACCATTTTTTGGATATTTTCCTCATACGTTGAATAAAAGTTCTCTAACTCCTCATCAGACAGACGATATAACACATTTTGATCATAACCAGAATCTGGTGTAATAACATAAATTATAAAAGATAAAATATCATCATACGACTGCGCCGTTTTCCCATACTCCGCATCCGGTATATCTTCGGGATAAATTTGTTCTAGGGTTTTCCGGTTCTCTACGACCTCTTTGATTTTTTCTACCGTCAATTTACCTTTCCACTTATTTCTATCAGCAGCAAGCCTACGTCCCGCTGTAATACCGGTATAAAGTTTTCCTTCTGCATCCCGATAACGCATACTACCGACAGCCAGGCAACTAATAATACTAGCAAGAAAAACCATAACGATAAGGATAATTTTATTGATTTTCTTGTGAAAAAACTTTTTTAATTCATATTTCATCATCATAATCTTCACCTGCTTTCTCTCCAAAATATAAAAGAAATGCATCTTCAAGGGTAGCATCCTGCCTTATTGCATTTCTTACAGGTGCTGTTTTAGAAATAATACGCAATTCTGCTCCCTCCGGAATAGTTTTTATATTCCCTACCAGATAATTCTGTAAATACCAATTAACTTCATTCTTTGGAACTACGCACTGGAAAACAGATTCATCCATAGATCGGACCAAATCTTCCGTACTCCCCGTATAAAAGAATTTCCCGCCTTTCATTAAAATGATTTCATTTGCTATAAACTCCACATCTGAAACAATATGTGTTGAAAGTAATACCAGACGGTTTTCTGATAATTCACTTATTAAATTTCGGAAGCGCACTCTTTCGTTTGGATCAAGCCCTGCCGTTGGCTCATCAAGCACTAATATTTTGGGATTATTCAGCATAGCCTGTGCAATTCCCACACGTCTTATCATTCCACCAGATAAAGCCCTCATTCTTCGTTTCTTATATTTAGACAATGCAACTTGCCGTAATAGCTGATCGATTCTCTGTTTTGCGACACTTTGGCGTATCCCTTTAATAGACGCAATATACATCAAATAATCATAAATACTCATATCCGGATAATATCCAAATTCCTGCGGAAGATAACCTAATATTCCTCGGTATGTCTCTCCTAATTCAAAAATATCCTTTCCATTCCATCTAATTTTTCCTTCTGTTGGCCTAATGATAGTACATAACATTCTCATCAGGGTTGTTTTTCCCGCCCCATTGACTCCTAAAAGACCATATACCCCTTTCTTCATAGTATAATTTACGCAATCTACTGCACGAAAAGACGAAAACTCTTTTGACACTTTATCAAATTCTAATCCCATTCGTTCGATCCTCCCAAACCAATTCATAATCTTGCTGCGATTTTCGTACACAAAAGACCAGATATCCAAAGGATATCAGAATCAGAACCAACCAAAGCGGTTCTACAATTGCATAATAGATAACATCATTCGCAACAATCATAGACCATACAATAACAAATGCCATACTTAAACATACTGAAACATATTCCATATCAAACCCTTTTTTACATAACAAGTGGAAGCAAACTCCACTTGAAATATTAAAGGGTATCAGAAAATTGATAGCAATACTGCTTAATGGAATTTGTATGGTAGCAAATACAAGTATAAAAAATACAGTAACCATCATCATATCCACAATCGCAAACAACAATAATCTTGCTGCGCATATCTGTCTTAAAGAATAGTAGGACGCCTTCTCTATTTCAAAGGCTGAAAATCTTCGGTTTTTCCAAATTTCTGGAATAATAAGAATAGAAAATAGTACTGAAAAAGCTCCCATAATCCTCCCTATGCTTTTCATACTTTCCAAATCATTTAATAAAATCCATAATATAAACAATGTTCCGCCTTGTAAAACCCACCACTTTTTCTTTATGAATTTACATTGTTCATATAAGAATTCAAAATAAGAAGAACATATACGTTGCTGGCATATATTTATTTTTTTACATTGACTAACTACATTCTGAACCGCTGGCTCTCTAACATAATGATCTTGTATAAGCTTTTTATAGTTTTTTATTTTTTTCTTATATAATTTCATTTTCACTACTCTCCCAGATATTCTGCCAATAATTTT
This sequence comes from Roseburia sp., assembly GCA_030844625.1. GTDB lineage: Bacteria > Bacillota > Clostridia > Lachnospirales > Lachnospiraceae > Eubacterium_G. The sequence goes on from JAUUNJ010000072.1 coordinate 6,573, forward strand.
TTTGCCTTACTTACTCGATACTTTACAAGCGATAGTTTTATATCTAATATTTGAGCAATCTCTTTCTGCTTTAGTCCTTGAAAGAAAAAAAGTATTGCTGTATCTTTAATTTCGTCCGGAAGATATTGTACAGCTTTTTCTATATCCAACCGGATTTCAACTCCCTTCATACTTTCTTCTATTATTTCTGGAAATTGTTCAACCAGAATTTCTTTCTTCTTAATGTAAAAGTTTTTTATTATATTTCCTGCAATTCGGTACAGATAATTTTTAGTTTTTCCATATTCTTTATATGTTTCTAAAGATGCAAAAAAATGTAAAAATGTTTCCTGGGTTAAATCTTCTGCATAATTTCTATCATGGGTGTGCAAAAGGCAATACTGATATATGGATGAATAATATTTTTTTATCAACTGTTCACTGGCATCACTTTTTCCATTTTTTATTTTCTGTAATAATAAGAAATCCGGTTCCGTCCCCGGTTTCATCCATCCCTTCCTCCCTTCATATGTGTTTCTATATAGTATAACAATCAACGGCAATAAAAAGTTAGTCTGGAATCATATTTTTTATTACCATTTAATTACTCCATATACTCTTCCAAACACATCCCAGTTTCTTTCATTTCGTTTGCAGCATCTTTTCCAACATAACGATAATGCCATGGTTCATTATTAATTCCAGTAATTTCTACTTTATCAGAAGGATATCTTTTGATAAATCCATACCTATATGCATTTTCATCAAGCCATTTATAAACTGATTCAGATGAACATTTCGTAGTGTCCGCATTAATATCAATACTTAATCCTAATTGATGCTCACTCGTACCTGGTTTTGCAACATATTTCTCTGCAAGGTTTCTTGCTTCCTTTTTCGAATATCCCTCCTCCATATAAGACATAGTTTTTTCATCCATAATTTCCTGTTGTTCTTCTTGTGTCCGATATCCTTCTCTTACAAATAATGCCAAGCCATTAGTTCTTGCTGCGTTAAACATATCCTGCAAATCTGGATATATTCTTGAATCTACTTTTTCTCCATTCGATAATTCTGTAAGTTCTATATCATAATTATCTGGAATACGATAATTCTTATTAACGAGAATTAGATTCCAACCTTGAGAAGTATCTGCTTCGCTTGTACTGAAAAATTTCCACTTAGCAGCCAGATCTTACCTTGTTTTATAACGTTAATGCTACTTCCCAATGCTATAGATACCAACATAAGAAATAAGCTCAAAAATACAATTCTTTTTAAAGGACTTTTCCGATGTCTTTTCATTTGATTTTCCTCGTCTTAAATTTATCTTCTATTTTATATAACAAATGAAGTTCCCAAAAAGTTAGCAATCTCTAGTATTTTATCAAATTTAATTTTTACAAACTAAATCTTGATATCATTTTTCGTATTATTGATTCTCATTTCATATGTTCGAAATTCTTTTTCTACTATATAGCTTTCATTTATTGGTCTACAGCGCATGATTCTCTGCTATGCCGAATTTTAATCCCATGAATCTTTTAAATTGCTTTTGGATACCGAACCGGCTTTTCGGAGCATTGGTTTTTCATGACTCTTCTCCACAACGTATTTAAATCTAATAATAAGGAACCCACCCCCAAAAAGAAGTCAGGTTCCTGTCCAACACTACTCCGTATATTTTCCTGTAAATATTCGCTAATTTAAAATCCATTCATTTACCTTTTCAACAATTTCCTGCCGCCTCTCAAAATGCAGATAATGCCCTCCATCCAGGCGTATTACTTCACTCCTCCCCGTCTCTGTTATAACCTCTTTATGTAATGGTTCCCACAAATCCATAATTTCACAGTTTGAACTGGATATAAACTGTAATACCGGCAAATCTTCCGGAAATTTCATATCTCTTACAGTTTCCAAGGTTTCCTCCATATGCTTCAACTCGTTCATAACATCTTTATTATACATGTAGTCCATGCTTAAAATCCGATACACTTCCAATTGTTTTTCAGAATATCCATAGGACAGATCCGCATAGATTGCTTTTTCTGAATGAGCAACAGATTGTAAACGAGTAATACCAGTTATATTTTTCACTTTTTGCCAATAGGCAGACAATTTATTCAGTGCTATCATACTAATAGGAAACGGCTCCTCATCCGATTGCTTTGGCACAGACGGGTCAATTCCGATAAATCCCTGTACCTCCTGCGGATATACATTAGCCCAGTACAAAGAATATAGGCCAGAAAGAGAATGCGCCATTAAATAATATTGATTGTAGTCAAGTTCTTTTACGCATTCATGCAGTTCTTCTACTATTGTATCAATGTTTCTCTCTGTGTCAGCCACATCAGATAACCCATAACCAAACGGCTCTATTGTAATAGCTCTATATTCTTTTGATAATTGTTCTGCCAATGGTAAAAACTCTAATACAGGTGAAGGGCTGCCCCATCCTGGTAACAAGATAATCGTTGTTTCATTTTCTTCTCCTTTTATATCCACAACCATATTCTTGCCCGCCACTTCTACGGATTGTCCATACGCATCTTTAACTTTACCTGCTTCATTTCTCTTGCAGGCATAATTCCATACCACTATTACTGCCAAAATAAGAATAAGCACCAGCAATATCCATTTTATGACTTTGAAAATAATTTTTCTCATAAATGCCTCTATTATAAGTAAAATATAATTATATTAAAAGCTGATCGTACCGCCAGTAATCTGAAGAGTACCAGACGACTGATTCGTTACATAGAATCTGTAATACCCCGTAAACGGAATCGTAAACGAGGTACTATGAGAGCTGCCGATCCCACTATAGGTTCTGGTTTTTATACCGCTATTATTGATATATCCCATCTGCACGGAGCCGGAAGTGCTTAACTTAACAGTAAAATTAACAGTTGTTCCGCCCAAGACGTAAAACATGCTCCCGCTACTATCCAAAAATAATATTGTTTTCCACTCCCTATACTCGTCTGCGGTACCCCCATTCTACTGCCTTGTTCTCCATTTTCCTCTAGAACAACTTTGATATCACGCTCAGTTGGAATGACATCCTCACATCGTTCCTCCAACATATCTTGTATGATCGTCTCTAATTCCGCCG
>JAUUNJ010000073.1 GCA_030844625.1 Roseburia sp.
CATTACTAATTGTAGTTATACTGTTTAGCTCGTTATTATATAGTCTTTTAGGATTAAACTATTCATTTTCGAAAAAAGATAATGTTTATGGAATTTTGGGATTACCGCAAAATGATTTAGTTTTATCTTCAAATAAGATGAATGATATAGAAGAAGTCGAGCGTAAAATTGCTAATGATTACGATGTATCTTTTTCACAAACATTCTCTCAGACCACTTTAAAAATTGGTAATGAAAATGTTGTTACCATGGTTTATGGAAAAATTCCAAGTACTATTAAAGTAACAAAAGGTAATGTACCAGTAAATAGTGATGAAATTATTATAGGAAATAATTTAGCTAAAACGTTACATAAAAGTGTAGGAGATGAGGTCAACATAAAAACTAATAATGAGAAAGATAAAAAGTATAAAATTGTTGGCATTTATAATTCTGTGAACAATTTAGGTAAAGAAGCATATATATTGAATTCTGGATATGGAAAATTAGGTTGGCCTGTTAAGACGAATCAGAAAGTTATTCAGTTTAAAAAACATGAGGATATTGATAAAATTCTTGATAAGAACTATAATTTAGGTACAAGTGTTATTATCTCAAATGCCCGTTCTAGTACTGATAATTTGATAAAAGTAATTCAAAATGCTCTGTTCTTTATTTTGCTTATAGTATCAGTGATTTCATTAGTTCTTTCAGCTCTCATTACTTTTTTACTCACTATGGTTAATATAAAACAAGAGGACTCTGAACTTAAAATTAATAGACTGTTAGGTTTTACAGTGAAGTCATTAAGATTACAATATGTATTTCGAATTGAAATTATTACAATTTTAGGCTCAATTTTGGGATTTGGAATATATTACTTTTTCTCAGAAAGTGTGTTGAATATGCTAACTAGTTTACTAGGATTAAGTGAAATTGTTGTGAATTTGAACTTTTGGTCTATGGTAGTAGTTGTTGTTTTCTTTATGGTAATTAATCTGATAATTACTTTTATTTCAACTTATAGATTGAACAAATATCGTTATATAAAAAAATAAAAGAGGTATTATGTCTATTTCGTTTACTTATTGTGGAGTTGCATGTGGAGTCCTTTCTATTGATAATAAATTTTATATTGGAATTGATCCTGATTTATCTCCCAAAGGAACATTAGTTCAGTTTAAAGGATTTGTGTCCGAGAAACAAACTAATGTAAATAATGATAAGTCTCTTCTTAATAAAGTTGATGTATGGCTAATAACTCATGGTCATCATGATCATTTAGATGATGTAGGAAGAAATTATTTAAAGGGTAAAACTGTAATTTCTCCTAATAAGAAAATCTTAAATGGGATGTCTAGCTTAAATAACTTTGTTTTAAAATGGGGCGAAGAAAAGCAGTTTTCTGTAGGTGACTATCTTATTACTATCAAAGCCATACCAGCCTATCATGCTAGTAATTACATTATGCAAAAAATAGTTGGGAAAGTTAATGGGTATCAAATATCAATTGCAAGTTCATCAGAAACTAAAGTGATTTATTTTACGGGTGATACTATTTTCTATTCAAATTTAACAAAAAGTGTTCCCAAAAATATAGATGCTATTTTTGCTAATTTAGGTGCTGTAAAATCTGATTCGTTTGGTGGACCATTTACAATGGATTTGAAAATGTTAAACCAAATGAATGACCTACTTCAACCTAAAAACATTTATCCAATTCATATTGAAGACTATAGTCATTATAATACGACAAATAAAGAAGTAGAAGCTGCAAACTATACGGTTTTATCTATTGGAGAGACTATTGATATCTAATTGATTAGATGAATAAACATATAGTAGAAAAGTTTTTGAATAAAAATAAGCTAAAGTGGGTCTTAAAATAAAGTTTACTCGTGCTAATACTGATAAAAATTGGGTAGTAGAGGTAGATTTTGTGTGGCTGTTTATTATGAAATTCGATAATTTAGAGTATTTGATGTTAACGATAATAATCTAAAACTCTTCGTAGATAATAATGCATTTGGATTTAGTGTTTTACTAATATTATTAAGGTCCTAAGTTGAGTATTTATTGAATTTTTATTCTCACAATACGAGTTATTTTAAAAAAGGAAGCTCTTTTTGAACTGCACCCCAAAAGTTAGACAGAAAAAATCTAACTTTTGGGGTGTTTTTATTATGAAATTGACTTATGAAGATAAGGTTCAAATCTATGAACTTAGAAACCAAGGATATAGCTTAGAGCAGCTTTCAAATAAATTTGAGATAAACATTTCTAATCTTAGCTATATGATTAAATTGATTAATCGATACGGAATAGAAATCGCCAAAAAAAGAAAGAATCGTTATTATTCTCCTAAATTAAAACGAGAAATGATTGATAAAGTTCTGATTGGAGGTCGCTCACTGAGAAGTGTATCTTTAGATTATACTTTACCCAATCCTTCACTGTTGAAAAATTGGATAAGTACAATACAAGAAAAATGGGTATACTATTGTTGAGAAAACAAGAGGAAGAGTACCTAAAATGAGACGTAAACGTAAGTATTCTTCATATCAGAGAGATTGGTAAGAAAGCAGAGAATCTCATTCAACGCCAGTTTGAAGCTGTGGGGAGTAAATTAAATTGGAACAGTAGTCAATATAGTAGACATTTGTCTACTATTTTTATACAATCAAAATGGTTTAGTTTGTAAGCCGTATTGTGTCATGAACTAGGACATTTTATTCTTAAACATGAAGAAGATTATTTAACAGAATCTATTGATAATTAGGAAAAACTACTAGAAGAGGAGGCAAATACCTTCTCTGCTATAGGATTAATATATGACATTATCCTTTTATAAAAAATCTAGTATAGTTGTGAGACTTTTCAAATATTCAAAATAGTCTTGGGTTTCAAAGCAAGCTATTGAAGCTTATATCGTTGGACAAAATAGCCCACTACTCCTTTTTTGCAGTATCAAAGAGCAGATTATTAAAGAGTTCAACTATTACAAAGATTATCTTATCAAGAGGATAGAGCAATTTGTGAACAAAGAAGACCTCCTAAGATACTCTAAAAGTATAGCTTATTTATGACAAAGGATTATATTTGGAATAGGGATAACTTAACAGATAAAGAGGTAAAACAAAAAGCTGAATTGAAATTAATATTAATGTGAGGTAAATGATGTATCAACCTGAAAAATTGAAGGCTCAGAGAAAAAAGCTAAAAATGACTCAAAAAGATATTGCGGATCAATTAGATATTAGCTATCAAGCTTATTCTGCATGGGAACGAGGAGTAAAAGAGCCATCTAAAGATAAAGTAAAACAGTTGGAAAAAATACTTAAAGTACCAATGGGATATTTTACAGAAATTGAGATTGTTCGTCTGTATAATACATTGTCGAATAAAGGTAAAAATCAAGTAGTAGAATATGCACGTGACTTGGTGCAAAAAGAGAAAACTCAACAAGTAATATCTGTTTCAGAAAATCTCTACGAATACCATGTATACGAAAAAATGTCTGCTGGTATTGGTGCATCAGTTTACGATGATCAAAACTACGACACTGTTTATTTCAATAAAGAACTAGCTCATGATTTTGCCTCGTGGGTATCTGGTGATTCTATGGAACCCAAATATCATAACGGTTCAGTAGCTCTTATCCGTGAGACAGGTTTTGATTATGATGGTGCAGTTTATGCTGTAGTATGTAATAACCAAACATATATTAAACGAGTTTACCGTGAAGAAAATGGTTTGCGATTAGTTTCGATTAATCCAAAATATAAGGATATCTTTATCTCTTATGATGAAGACCCAAGAGTAGTAGGAATCATTGTTGGAAATTTTATGCCGTTGAAAGAAGGAAGAAATGGATAGAAGAAATCTATACGCAGGTGATTTACAAATAGATTACTTTTCTGAAAGCTACTCACATTTTGAGGAAGATTTCCAAAGGTACTCTAATATGAGCGTTCCACTAACATTTTTGACTGATGATATTCTTCGAACGATGGCATTATGTCACACTAACTACTTCAGATTAAATCAAGAAAATGCTAAGGATGGACGAAATCATTATTTTGTTTTTAAAGTAAAGCAAAGGAAAGAGATGAAAAATATAAGGCTATTTGAGTATAGCCACCATTCGTTAAGCTTAGAAGGAAAATAAAAAGTACGGAAGAGTCCGTACTTTTGTTTTTAGTCTATAGTTTTGATAAAATCACCAATTTTTCTAACAATCTCAGTGACCAATGCATTTCCCATAAAAAACATTCTCATTTTATCTGAAACTTCAACAACTGTTCCATCTTCTAGCTTTTTATACGCTGTCCAATCATCTGGGAAATCCTGAAGACGCTCAGCTTCTATAGGAGTTAGAAGGCGGTACTTATTATTTACAAATAGAAAATGTGTAGAGCGATTGACAGTTCCTTCAGATGTCAACATAGTCCGTCCTGGAAGGTTCAAATCATCATATGGTGACATTCCCCCCTCCGAGTAAATATATGTATGTCCATCAGCTGAGGTTCTTTCTAGTTTCTTCGGCCCCCTAAGATACTGAAATTTTTCTAGCTTAGCCTTATCCGTTAAAAAGTATTTATCAGGTACCTCAGTTTCATCTTGGAGAATTTCTCCTAGAGTAATAGGGTTACCATCGAAGTTGGCTGCTGTTTCAATAGAGTAATATTTCCCATGACGCATAACTCCAGTATTCCAAACCGTTCCTGTAAAGTTATCGGAAACAGCAACAATATCATCCTCTAGTTCATAGAAAACTTGGCGATTTTTAACAGGTGCTTGTTTTATTGGAAATTGAGTTGCAAATAATCCAGTTTGAAAAAGATAGTCATCATACTTATGTTCTTCAAAAACTATATCCTCATTTTCATATTTGCTATCTAATGATTTCGCATATTTTGTGTCGTTTCTAAAGACGAAAAAGAAAACTCGACGTCTTCTTTGACTTCTTCCGTAGTCAGCTGCATTAATAACACGCCATTCAACCGAATAACCTAAATTATTAAACGCAGTAAGCATAATTGCAAAATCTCTGCCTCGCTGTTTAGAAGGAGCTTTTAGTAATCGGTCAACATTTTCGAGAATTAAATATTTAGGTTTAATGATACGAGTTGCTCGGATAATCTCCCAAAAGAGCACCCCTTTCTTACCTTCAATACCTTGTTCATTTTTTTTACTACGTGCTACGGAATAGTCTTGACAAGGAAAACCACCGACAATCATATCAGCATCCATCTCTGCAAATTTTTCGTCAGGGATATCTGAGATGCTGATATTGATATTTTCACTATTAGGGAAGTGGTAATCATAGACTTCAAAAGCGTCTTGGGATTTGCGCGAAGGTTCCCACTGATTACTCCATTTAGTTTTGAAAAGATTTTTATCAGCGTTTTCTAATCCAATTCGGAAACCGCCAACGCCAGCGAATAATTCTAAAACATTCATGTGTTTCTCCTGTGTATTCATTTTTTAATTATACAAAAACTTTTTGTATTGATCAAGGGTTAAACATTGCTTTTGGTATAATGGTGATAGCACAAAAAGTATAAGAGGTTTTCATATGGCGAATCACATATTTACAGAGGAAGAAGTAGTCCGTATTTTAGATCAGGTGGTTGGTAAAACTTTAGGTCAGGTAGACAAAAACAATGTGTTTGATAAGACTAAAGAAAAACCCAAAATTACAGGAATTGCAGGGGATGTTATTGAACAATCTGTCTTTGGTTACCAAGCGGATACCAAGCAAGAAGCAGACTTATTAATTGATGGGAGACCTGTAGAGCTTAAAACAACAGGGTTAAAAAAATCTTCTCCTAAAAGTAAAAGCAAACATGCTTTAGAGGCGAAAGAGCCAATGAGTATAACCGCAGTTTCTGTTGATAAAATTGGAAGTCAAGATAATTTTTATGAATCAACTTTATGGCATAAATTAGAGGAACTTCTACTTGTTTATTATCTTTATGATTCTGATAAAACAGTGAAAGCCTCTGAATATAGTAATTTTCCAATTCAAGGCTATCAATTCCTGATTTTTAGCGAAGAAGATAAAAAGGTTTTGGAAAACGATTGGAAAATAGTAAGAGACTTTGTTCGTAATGTTGAAAAAAATGCACTTGATAAAAGTATTGAATTCCCTAAAATTTCAAAACTGAGAACAGAAATGTCATATATGGATACAGCACCTAAGTATCCTCATCCTCCAAGATTTAGACTAACTAGGAGTTATGTCTCTACAATTGTTCAACAACATTTTGGGAAAGATTTTAAACCACTTTACCCAGATAAAGAATTTACTAGTATAGAGGGGCTAAAAGATATTCTAGAGAAGTTAGGTAAAGAATTTATAGGTAAAAGTATAAAAGAAATTGCTAATGAATTGAATGTGCCAATGAAACTCGCAAAAAATGGTAAAGTTTCAAAGAGCATATCATCAATTGTTGTAGCCAATATGTTTAGTAAGGAAGCCCAAAAAATTGAGAAGATTGCATTATTCAACAAGTTTGGGATTAAATCCAAGACGATTGTTCAAACTAGGACGGGTGGTAGAACAGAAGATACAAAATTGTTGATGGTTGATTTCTCGGAGATAACTGATACTACTGTTCAATTTGAGGACAGCACATTGTATAGCTTTTTTTCAGAACAAAAAATTTTGTTTAGTGTATTTGAGGAAGTAAATCCAGATGAGTATGAAAGCAATGTTTTTAAAGGTTTTAAGTTGATTAGCTTTGAAGATAAATTTATTGAAAATACTGTTCGATTAGTTTGGGATAGAACACGTTCATTAATCTTAGATAAAAAGCTAAAATTGGTTATCACAGAAGATAAAAACGGACAGCCCATACTTAATAAAAAAGGACTTATAGAGGAGGCACCTAATTTTCCCAAGGCAAGGGAATGTGACGTTTTCTTAAGAGGGTCAGGGAAAGATTCAACCGAAAAAACTTTTGAGATTAACGGTTTAAAAATGTATCCTCAGTTTTACTGGATTAAGGGAAGTTATTTGGTTAAAATGTTGAATCAAACAGATTTTTTAGGCAAATAATATAGATAGTCTCCTATCACTTTAAAACAATAGGATGGATTCTAAAAGGATTCTTCAATCACCTAATTGTGATAATATTCATCTTTTGTTGGTTCGATTACGTTTGTATAAAAGTTCTCCACTTGAGATACAAGGTAACCTTTTGAAGAAACATTTGTTTTCGTAAAAAGTTCATTGAAAGAGTCTAATGATAATAAATCATTTGATGTGATATTGAATCGTTTTGATTTGCATAGCGAAATAATATCATTTCCAAAATTACGAAGCTCGTCATTATATTGATTGTTGAAAACGTTTTTTTGAATTAATATTTCAAAGTTTTTGACAAATTCATTTAAGTTTTCGAATAGTTCATCTAAGTTTTGCATAGTATTTCCTTTCTATATATGTTCAGGTTTAGTGCTAATTATAGGAAAAATGTTTATGTTTATTGACTATATTAAAGACGGAAAACGTAATATTTTGATTGTATTCGCTTATCTAAAAGTAATTGGCTTAATTTCTACCAGTTTCTATATCCTCTCTAACAGATAAGGAAAACACAATTCGCTTACTTAAAAATCAATAATAATTACCATCCTTGAAGTTAGTTTATTAGTCGAACATATAACTATTTAAGTAATAGTTAAAGTAAAAACAGTAAGCAAAGTATTTTTATAGAAAATTCATTCTGTAGTTAACTTTATTTTACCAAATTATTCTTTCAGATTTGATGAGAACTTTGATAAAAAAGAAATAAATATAGATAAGTGTCGTGTAATTAATGAACTTCTAAGCTTGCACTGAGTACAATATGCTATAATTTTGAAATATCAATTAAATTATTTGGTTAATGTATAGCTTGAACTTATTATAATAATCATCCGGAAGGAGGGGTAATGAATCACCTTAAATCGTTAAAAATCAAAAATTATAAGCACATAGGAGATTCTTATGTTGGCTTTGAAAAAATTGATAACTTTAATATATTGGTTGGACAAAATAACATAGGAAAGTCAACTCTATTGCAGTCAATAGAAATATTGATTTCTGGGAATGATAGTAATCGATATATAACTGAGAATACGAAAGTGAGATTTAGTTTTTGTCCAGAAGAAGATGATATACATCTTGTGTTTAGAGACAATATGTATGGGGGTCATATTAGTGGTAATCATTGGGATTTTGGGAAAAAATATGTCGATAAGTGTATGTCTTATGACTTTAAGCCCTGGAAAACTATAGGTGAACCTCAGATGGTGTTATCAGATATATCAAGTATCACTTTAGAGGAATTAAATAGGAACAAAACAATAGAAGAATTTACAGATTTGGCAAATAGATTCAAATCAAATAAGTTGAAAAGACTAAAAATAATAAAATTATCTGCAGATAGAAATCTAATACCCGAGGTACAAAATGGTAAAAAAACTGTATCTGAGGACGGAGCCGGTGCAACCAATTTATTGAGGCAATACCTGAATGTAGCTAGTCTTCCAAATGAGATTGTCGAGGGTGATATTTTAGAGGCGTTAAACGAAATTATGAAACCGGAAAATAATTTTACTAGGATAATGTGCCAAGAAATTGAGACAACGGATAGTTCTAATCCTATGTGGGAAATTTTATTAGTGAATGAAAATGGGAAAATTCCTATTTCAAGTTCTGGTAGTGGTTTAAAAACGGTCTTGTTGGTTTTGATAAAACTATTTTTGGAGACAAGGGAATATACAAGTAATAATTTTGAATTATCAATATGTAATTCAATATTTATTTTTGAAGAATTAGAGAACAATTTACACCCAACTATACAGAGAAATTTGTTTGAGTTTTTGTATCAATGGGCAATCAAATATAATACTCAAATGTTTTTAACGACTCACTCTACTATCCCAATAAATATGTTCAGTGGGAAAGAGAATGTAACACTTACTCATATAAAAAAAGAAAATGGCACTATTGTGACTAATTCTGCACTCTCATTTATTGAAAATGAAGGTATATTAATGAATTTAGGTGTTCGAGCGAGTGACATATTACAATCTAATGCAGTAATTTGGGTTGAAGGCCCCTCTGATAGGATTTATATAAATAGGTGGATTGAGCTATATTCAAATGGTTCTTTAAAAGAAAATGTTCATTATCAGATTTTGTTTTATGGGGGAAGATTACTTTCTCATTTAACTGGAGAAGTTAATGAATTAAATGAATTAATACAGCTATTTAGGGCTAATATTCATTCTATCATAGTGATAGATAGCGATAAAACTGGTCCTGGCAAACGAATAAATAAAACTAAGCAAAGAATTAAGGGTGAATTTAATAAAAATAATGCTATAGTATGGATTACAGAAGGTAAAGAAATAGAAAACTATTTATCAAAAAACATCTTCAAAAAAGTTTATAAGGTTGATAAACAAATAGGTAAGTTTGAAAAGATTGATGATTTTTTGAATGAAAATAGTAGAAGGACGAATCAGGGGAGTGATTATGTTAAGA
>JAUUNJ010000074.1 GCA_030844625.1 Roseburia sp.
TCTATTTATTTGTCAAACACTTATTTTACTTATAAATAAGTATTTGACAAATCTTTTTAACTATTTGTCTGATTTTGTTTTATACTTGTCTCTTTTTCTATCTTATTTACGATTCTGGATTTTACCAATGCTGCTATTTCTACAGTTTTCATATCTTTATATTCTTCATAATATAAAGGTTTTAAATAATGAATCTGAACATCAACATCTCTCGTGTCTTTTATGTCGAAAGGCTTAAAGGAATCTATTAATGCTACAGGTACAATTGGAGCCTTAGCCTTTACTGCACTTTTAAATGTTCCACCTTTAAATTCTCCCGGTACATTGCCATTTTTGCTTCTCGTTCCTTCAGGAAAAATCACAAAATTTCTTCCCTTTAATATTTCTTCCGTCATTTCTTTAATTATTTGCATCGCCTGACGTGGATCATCTCTATCAATCGCTTTTCCATCTAAAGCTTTCATTACCTGTTTTAGCAGGGGCGTATTTTCAAGATCCTTACGCATAACGACGGAAAATGGTTTATCACAAGTATCTAACATTAAAAGAACATCAAAAAGTCCCTGATGATTTGGTGTTAATATAAAACCATTTTGATTTGGAAGATTATCCATACCGGTACATTTTATATTAACATGTGCATAGATATTTACTTTATGACACACATTTTTGACCTTATTATATCTTTCCTGTATAGTATATTTTTCAGAATTTCCTGCTTTTATTATCTGTTGAAACATCCAGGGAACTTTATAGAACCTTCTTGTAAAAAGATATGTAATTCGATTAATTTTCATTATTGTACTCCTTAATTGCGGTTTCATATAAATTATTTCCTTCACTGTCTATTACCACAATTGCCGGAAAATCTTCCACATATAATTTTCTAATTGCCTCTGTACCTAAATCATCATATGCTATGATTTCACTTTTTTTAATGCATTTCGAAAGAATTGCTCCTGCTCCGCCTACTGCTGCAAAATATACACTTCCATTTCTAATAATCGCATCTTTAACAGCCTGAGAGCGCTTACCCTTGCCAATCATACCTTTTAAACCAAGATCTAACAAATCAGGAGCATATTTATCCATTCTACTTGCTGTTGTAGGTCCTGCTGAACCTATAGGTCTTCCTTCCCTTGCAGGAGATGGACCCATATAATAGATAATATTATTTTTCATTTCTAGTGGTAAAGATTCTCCTTTTTCCAATGTTTCTGCCATTCTCTTATGTGCAGCATCCCTTGCTGTATAAATTGTTCCTGTAATATATACATAATCTCCACTTCTAAGTTCTTTTGCAACTTCATCGCTAATGGGAGCCATAATATTTCTATTCATCTGTTTTCCTCCTAAAAAGCATTCTCCGCTCTTCATTTTATTATGAGTTTCTTCCTATTATAATGTATTTTTATTTAATTCAATATATTGTTGTTTTTCAAAAAATAAATCAATATATTGGGTTTAAAAAATATCGTATTATTTTTTCTTTAATATTTATATTGTCCTACTTATATGTCTATTTACATGACAACAAATATTAATTGCCACAGGAAGTCCCGCAATATGAGTGGGATATGTTTCCACATTGACTGCAAGGGCTGTCTGTGTTCCGCCAAGTCCTCCCGGACCAATTCCCAACTTATTTATTTTTTCCAGCAATTCATCTTCTAATTCTTTTACATATGGAATTTCTGAACTGCTGTCAGCCGGTCTTGCCAATGCTTTTTTAGAAAGTATGGCACATTTTTCAAAAGTTCCACCAATACCGACTCCAACAACCATCGGAGGACATGCATTAGGACCTGCATCTCTTACTGCCGACAAAACAGCATCTTTTACACCCTCAATTCCATCGGCAGGTTTAAGCATAAAAATTTTACTCATATTTTCACTTCCAAATCCCTTTGGAGCCAGAGTTATTTTTATATTTTCTCCCGGTACAATATTATAATGTATCACTGCCGGTGTATTATCTTTTGTATTCTTCCTAATAATAGGATCACTGACAACAGATTTGCGAAGAAATCCTTCCACATATCCCTGTCTGACTCCTTCATTTATGGCATCTTCAAGATTTTCTCCGTCAATATGTACATTCTGTCCGATTTCAATGAAAACAACAGCCATACCTGTATCCTGACAAATAGGAATCATATCATCTGCCGCTATTTTTAGATTTTCATCCAACTGTTCTAATATTTGACATCCAAGGGGGGATTTTTCATTTTCTTTTGACTTGTTAAATACTTTTATCATATCCGGGGCTAAAAAATGATTTGCCTCTATACACATTTCTTTTATATTTTTTATTATTTCATCAGTATTTACAATTCTCATCTATGTGTCCTTTCATCCATAATTTCTATTAACAATATCATTAACATATTTATTTCAACTTATTGATTAACCCTGAAAAAGGCGACTTTAAGCCGCCTTCCTCATTATTCTTCAGAATTATTTTCTTCAGACACCTCTTCGATGTCCACTGCTATCTCTTCACTATTTTCTGCATCTGCCTGTGTTACACTTTCTTTTACTTTCGTAATACTTGCAACAACAATATTATCATTCTCACCTGTATTCATTAGTTTTACACCAAGTGTAACTCTTCCAAGTACGGAAATATCATTTACAAACATTCTTATGATAATACCTTCATTGGTAATCATCATTACTTCATTTCCATCATTAACAGCTTTTGCTCCAATTACATTACCTGTTTTTTCAGTAATCTTATAACATTTTACACCTTTACCACCACGGTTCTGAAGTTTAAATTCGTTAAATGGTGTACGCTTACCCATTCCTTTTGCTGATACAATAAGAACAAATTCGCCTTGAGATTCTAATTGCATGGAAATAACTTCATCATCTGAGTTAAGTTCAATACCTTTAACACCCATTGCTGAACGTCCTGTCTCACGTACATCTGATTCACGGAATTTAATTCCCTGACCATTTTTTGTAATAAGCATAATATTGTCAGAATTATCAGAAACCATTACATCTATTAACTCATCACCTTCACGAAGTGTAATTGCCTGAATTCCACTTTTTCTAATGTTGGCATAGGCTTTAACAGGAGTCTTTTTGATTATACCTTTTCTTGTAGCCATAACAAGGTATTTTTCATCCTCAAATTCATTCATTTGAACCATAGCTGAAATCTTTTCACCCGGTTGTAACTGCAATAAATTAACAATAGCCATGCCACGTGCAGTTCTTCCTGCTTCAGGAATCTCATAACATTTCAGTTTATATATTCTTCCGGTGTTTGTGAGGAACAAAATATAATCATGAGTTGAGAACATAAACATATCCTTTATAAAGTCATTGTCTATGGTCTGCATGCCTTTGATTCCTTTTCCACCACGATTCTGTGCCTTAAAGTTATCAACTGTCATTCTCTTTATGTATCCTAAATTAGTCATTGCAACAACTGTGTCTTCTTCAGGAATAAGATCTTCATCTGACAGATCACCCACATTAATTCCTATTTTTGTCCTTCTGTCATCACCAAATTTATCTCTGATTACTATTATTTCTTCTTTAATCACTGTAAGAAGTTTATTTTCATCAGAAAGAATAGATTTTAAATAATCTATTTTTGCCATTAATTCATTGTATTCATTTTCAAGATCTTCTCTTGCCAGTCCTGTCAATTGACGTAGCCGCATATCTACAATTGCTTGTGACTGTGCTTCTGACAGACCAAATCTTTCCATTAATCTGTTCTTGGCATCCTGAGTTGTACGGGAACCTCTGATAATCTTAATCACTTCATCTATATTATCGAGAGCAATCAATAAACCTTTAATAATATGGGCACGCTCTTCTGCTTTATTCAGTTCAAATTTCGTTCTTCTTGTCACAACATCCTTCTGATGTTTTAAATATTCATCAAGCATTTGTAACAAATTAAGAACCTTTGGTTCTCCATTAACTAAAGCAATCATAATTACACCAAATGAATCCTGCATCTGGGTATGTTTATAAAGCTGATTTAAAATAACATTAGCATTAGCATCACGTCTTACTTCAATAACAACACGCGTACCTTCCTGATCGGATTCATCTCTTAAATCAGTAATGCCATCAATTTTCTTTTCTTTAACAAGGCTTGCTATTTTTTCAACAAGCTTAGCTTTGTTAACCATATACGGAAGTTCTGTCACAACAATTCTGGATTTACCATTTTCCATGGTTTCTATTTCAGAAACGGCACGGGTTTTAATTTTTCCACGACCTGTTCTATAAGCCTGCTCTATATCCTTTCTTCCTAAAATTGTTGCTCCGGTAGGAAAATCAGGACCTTTTACAATATCCATTACTTCTTCTATCTCAGTATCACGATTTTCTTCAACTTTATTATCTATAATTTTAACAATTGCATTAATTGTCTCTGTCAAATTATGAGGCGGTATATTTGTTGCCATACCTACAGCAATACCACTGGTACCATTTACTAACAGATTAGGATATCTTGCTGGCAGAACAGTCGGTTCCTTTTCTGTCTCGTCAAAGTTAGGAACAAATTCAACTGTATCTTTATTAATATCAGCAACCATTTCCATGGAAATTTTGCTGAGACGTGCCTCTGTGTAACGCATTGCCGCAGCACCATCTCCATCCTCTGAACCAAAATTTCCATGACCATCTACTAATGGATATCTTGTATTCCATTCCTGAGCCATGTTAACCAATGCACCATAAATAGAACTGTCTCCATGAGGGTGAAATTTACCCATTGTATCACCAACGATACGGGCGCACTTTCTATGTGGCTTATCCGGTCCGTTATTCAATTCAACCATGGAATAGAGAACTCTTCTCTGAACAGGCTTTAAACCATCTCTCACATCCGGCAGAGCTCTCGCAGCAATTACACTCATTGCATAATCTATATAAGAGGTTTCCATGGTTTCTTTTAAGTCTACTTCATGTATTCTGTCAAAAATATTATCATCCACTTTAAATTACCTCCTATATATCAAGATTCTGAACAAATTTTGCATTTGCTTCAATAAATTCTCTTCTTGGCTCTACTTCATCGCCCATTAAAGTTGTAAAAGTCAGATCCATCTCTGTTAATTTATCTTCATTAATCTTAACCTGTTTCAAAATTCTTGTTTTTGGATCCATTGTTGTTTCCCATAACTGACTTGCGTCCATTTCTCCAAGTCCTTTATAACGCTGAATTTTATTCTGATTATCACGACCGATTTCTGTAAGAATTTTATTTAATTCATCATCACTGTACGCATAATAATTCTTTTTATTTCTTGTCACCTGATAAAGTGGAGGCATAGCAAGATACACATGTCCTTCCTTTATTAATTCAGGCATAAATCTATAGAAAAATGTAAGCATAAGCGTATCAATATGAGCACCGTCAACGTCGGCATCTGTCATAATAATAATTTTATTATATCTTAATTTACTAATATCAAAATCATCATGGATTCCTGTTCCAAAAGCAGTAATCATTGCCTTAATTTCAGCATTTCCAAGAATCTTATCCAGTCTTGCTTTCTCTACATTGAGAATTTTTCCACGCAGTGGAAGTATTGCCTGAGTAGCTCTTACTCTTGCTTTTTTTGCAGATCCTCCGGCGGAATCTCCCTCTACAATAAAAATTTCACAGTTTTCCGGATTCTTGTCAGAACAATCAGCCAGCTTACCCGGAAGAGAACCAACATCAAGAGCCGTTTTTCTTCTGGTTAAATCTCTTGCCTTTCTTGCAGCTGCTCTGGCACGCTGTGCTAACACTGCCTTCTCACAGATCAGTTTACCAACAGCCGGATTCTGTTCCAGATAATAAGTAAGTTGTTCACTTACTATACTATCAACAGCATATCTTGCCTCACTGTTTCCAAGCTTTTGCTTGGTCTGTCCCTCAAACTGAGGATCTTCAATTTTTACACTAATAATAACAGTAAGGCCTTCCCTGATATCCTCACCGGTAAGATTTTCCTCATTTTCTTTTAAAAGTTTACTTTTTCGTGCATACTCATTAAAGGTTTTTGTCAACGCTCTCTTAAAACCTTCAACCTGTGTACCGCCTTCCGGCGTATTAATATTATTTACAAAACTAAATGCATTTTCCGTATAAGAATCATTATGCTGCATTGCTACTTCAACATAAACATTTTTTGCTGTCCCTTCGCAATAAATAACATCATCATATAAAGCCTGCTTACCTTTATTTAGATAAGTAACAAATTCTTTAATACCACCCTCATAGTGAAAAGTCTTTTCTTTTGGCTCTTCCTCTCTCACATCTCTTAAAACAATTTTAAGATTTTTTGTTAGAAAAGCTGTTTCTCTGAGTCTGATTTCCAATGTTTTATAATCATAAACTGTATCTTCAAAAATACTTTCATCAGGAAGAAATTTTACTTCTGTCCCTGTAAAATCAGCATCACAATCTCCAATTATATTTAATGGTTCTACAACCTTTCCGTACTCATATTTCTGATAATGAATTTTTCCATCACGGCATACTTTTACTTCAAGCCACTTGGATAATGCATTCACAACAGATGCTCCTACACCGTGAAGACCACCGGATACCTTATATCCTCCACCACCAAATTTTCCGCCTGCATGAAGCACTGTAAATACTACTTCAACTGCCGGTTTTCCTGTTTTTGTATTAATATCTGTTGGAATTCCACGTCCATCATCTCGAACCGTTATTGAATTATCTTCATTAATCTGTACATCAATTGTATTACAATATCCTGCTAATGCCTCATCCACAGCATTATCAACAATTTCATATACAAGATGATGAAGTCCTCTGGCTGAAGTAGAACCGATATACATACCCGGCCTTTTTCTTACAGCTTCAAGACCCTCCAGAACCTGTATCTGATCTGCACCATATTCATTTTCAACGTTTATATTGTTACCCATTATAGTAACTCCTTTCGGTACTTGTGGTAAGGATTACCTCACATAATAAGACAATCCTTATCACTTAATTTAAACTGTTTTTTCTATTACTTTTCCATTTGTTACTTGAAAAACTTTATTAATTTTAAATCTATTTTCAATAAATTCATCCAGCCCCGTACATGTGATAACAGTCTGGATGTTATTTAAACTTTTAAGTAAATGATTTTGTCTATCTGAATCCAGTTCAGACAATACATCATCCAATAATAAAACCGGAGTATCATTAATTAAAGATTTTACCAACTCTATTTCTGCCAGTTTCAGAGATAATGCAACTGTTCTCTTTTGTCCCTGACTTCCATATGTTCTAATATTGATTTCATCATTAAAGAACAATATGTCATCTCTGTGAGGACCAACAGTAGTACTTTTATACTTAATATCTTTTTTTCTGTTAGCTAAAATCTGCTCATAAAGATTTTCTTCTTCACAATTTTTCTTGTAAACAATATCAATATTTTCTTTTCCGTTTGTAAGTTCCTCATGAATCGGTTTAATAATATTATTAATATTCTTAATAAAATCTTCTCTTCTTTTTATAACTTTTGCTCCATACTCAGCAAGCTGCATATCCCATACATCAAGAGTCTCTTCAAGGTCAGGTCTGAAATAAATATCCTTAAGTAACTGATTTCTCTGACTTAATACTTTATTGTAATTAATAAGATTATAGACATATATTTTATCCAACTGGCAAAGCTCCATATCTATAAATCGTCTTCTCTCCGCCGGTCCATTTTTTATAATATTTAAATCTTCCGGAGAAAAGAAAATAACATTAAAAATGCCAAATAATTCACTGGCTTTTTTAATTGGGATTCCGTTAATTGCAATTCCCTTTGATTTATTTCTTCTAAGATGAATATCAATTCTATATTCCCTGTTATTTTTTTCTATAAATAATTTGATATGTCCCTCATCAGCATCAAACTTAATTAATTCTATATCTTTACTGCTCCTGTGGGATTTTGTTGTACTGCACAGATAAACTGATTCTAATATATTAGTTTTTCCCTGTGCATTTTTCCCGTATAAAATATTGGTCTTTGAATCCAATTTTAATTTTAAGGAATCATAATTTCTAAAATTACTTAATTCTAATTTTGTAATTATCATTTTTTCACTATTACCGTAGTACCGTTATACTCAAAACTATCATCCGGATAAAGTTTTTTGCCTCTTCTGGTATCTATTTCTCCGTTGACCTTTACCTGTCCATCCTGTACTACAATTTTTGCTTCTACTCCTGAATCAACAAGTGCTGCAAGTTTTAATGCCTGTCCAAGTTTTATAAATTCATCTTTTATAAATATTTCCATTTTATTCCATTCCTATACATATTTTAGTGAAGGTTGAACTATTTTTAATTTAAAAATTCTTGGTTGTTCATTATCGGTTCTTTACTGATTATTGTACAACCGGTAATACAATATAAATATAACTGTTTTCTTCATCCCTTATAAAACAAGGTGCCTTTGGATTCGTAAAGTAAATACTTACCTCTTCCTGATCCAGAACCCTTAATATATCAATAAGGAATTTTGGATTAAAGCTAATCATCATATCTGTTCCCTCTTTCGAAATAGGAATGCTTTCATCCATGGAACCAATAAATGTATTAATGGATAACTCAAGTTCTGTATCCTTTATTGTTAAAAATACAGGTTTCTTATCTCCCTCCTTTATAAGAAGAGTTGCCCTGTCGATACAATCAGCCATTTCTTTTTTATTGATAGCAATCTTTGTCTTATAATCGTTACTGATCATTTTATCTGTATCAAAATAATTGGAAGCCTCTATTAATCTTGAAACCACAATTGTCTCATCAAATTCAAATAAAATATGATTATTTGTAAAATAAATATTTACATCATCATCTACTCCTCCGTTTAATATTTTACTTATTTCATTGAGAGATTTACCGGGAACAAGAACTTTAAAATTTCCATATTCCTCTTTTAATTCAATATTTCTTATTGCAATACGGAATTTGTCAAGAGCTACTACTTTTAATTTATTGCCATTAACTTCAAATAACTCACCGGTGAGCAGCTTATTTTTTTCTGCATCATTAATTGCAAAAATAGTTTGTCTGATTAATTCCTTTAAAGAAAACTGTGAAATTGTAATTTTATTATTTTTCTCAATAACAGGAAGATATGAAAAATCTTCGGCTGATTTAATCAAAATATTAAATTTGGCATTTTCACATGTAATATTTGCTTTTGTCTCATCATTTACTTCTATTACAACATCGTTATCAGGAAGTTTTCGGACAATTTCTGAGAAAATTTTTGCGTCAATTGCAATACTTCCAGCTTCGATAATTTCTCCTTCCACTTTTGTCTCTATTCCCAATTCCATGTCATTGGCGGTAAATTTAATTACACCCTCCGTAGCATCAATCAGAATACATTCCAGAATAGACATTGTAGTTTTAGAAGATACAGCTTTCATTACAATATTAATACCGGCAACTAAATCTGACTTTTTACAAACTAATTTCATGATAAATCTCCTTTGTCATTGTTGTTTTGATA